>JBDTTY010000332.1:0-3918 GCA_040007975.1 Betaproteobacteria bacterium
GCGCCTTGTCGCCTCGCAGCAGTCGATAGCGCGACTCGGTGTCCTGCCAGAAGTGTTCGACCGCGCCGTCAACGTTGCCATGTAACGCAATCACGGCGGACGGGGGCAGATAGTCGGCGAGTGTGGCAGTGTGCTCGAAGAATAGCGGCAGGTAGTACTCGATGCCGCCCGGCACGATGCCTTGCGAGATGTCCTTGTACAACGCGGACTTCGACGGATCGCCTTCGAACACTTCGCGAAAGCGCGAGCGAAATCGGGTGCGACCCGCGTCGTCCAGCGGAAACTCGCGCGCCGGCAGCAGGCGCACGTTTTGCACCGGGTACAGCGTGCGTTGCGAGTCGGCATCAAAGGTCTTGATGCTTTCGATCTCCGTGTCGAAGAGATCGATGCGATACGGCAACGCCGATCCCATCGGGAACAGATCGATCAGGCCGCCGCGAATGCTGAACTCGCCGGGTGACACCACCTGTGTCACGTGCGAATAGCCGGCCAACGCAAGTTGCGCGCGCAATCCGTCGACGTCGAGCGTTTCCTTTTGCGTGAGAAAAAACGTGAACGCCGCGAGATACGATGGGGGCGCCAACCGATAGAGCGCGGTGGTGGCCGCGACCACCAGCACATCGCATTCGCCGCGGGACGCGCGATACAACGCCGCAAGACGTTCAGACACCAGATCCTGATGCGGCGAAAAGTGGTCGTAGGGCAGCGTTTCCCAATCCGGGAGCAGCGCAACGCGCAGTTCGGGTGCGAACCAGGCGATTTCGTCCGCCAGACGCTGTGCCGACTGCGGGTCGGCGCTGATGATGGTCAGCATCCGCGCGTCGGTGCTGCACTGGCGGGCGAGTTGCATCAGCGCCAGCGCGTCGGATGAGCCGGCAAAGGGCCCTGCGCTAAGCTTGCGGCCGGCATCAGGCGGCGAGTGAATCAAAGCCGGCAGCCGAGGAGCTGATCCGCTGACAGCAGGTGTCGCCAGCGGCGGGGTGGTGATTGTATTCAAGTCCGAATTATACCGGCCGCGCCATGGGCGGCTTTGCTCGCGCGTGTCAGCTTATACTTGAGCGATGGCCCTCGATCGTCGCACCAAAGCCTATTGGCTGCTTACACTTACGCCGTTCTTCTGGGCCTGCAACTGGATTGTCGGGCGGGGACTGGCGGCGGATATCCCGCCGATGGCGATGACGTTTTTTCGGTGGCTGTTTGCGATCCTGATACTCGCCCCCTTTGCGTGGCCGCATGTCCGCCGCGACTGGCCGATTTTGCGCCGCAACTGGAAGGTGATGATGGCGTTGGGTGTCATCGGTGTGGGTATCCACAACACGCTTGCCTATCTCGGACTCAACTTCACGACGGCCACCAACGGCGTCATTCTCAACTCGTTCATCCCCGTGATGATCATCACGTTCTCGTGGGCGTTTCTAGGCGAGAAGCTGGCGCCCGTGCAAATGCTGGGGGTGCTCATATCGCTGGGTGGAGTCATGGCGATCATCACCCGAGGCAGTCTTGCGTCGCTGCTGGCGTTTCGGCTCAACGTCGGTGATTTTTACATCATCCTGTCGATGGCGATGTGGTCCGCCTACACGATCGGATTGCGCTGGCGTCCGGCGGGCCTCAACGTGATGACGTTTCTGCTGGTCGTGGCCATCATCGGCAATACGTGCGTCTTGCCGCTGTGGCTGGCTGAAATGGCCTTGGGTCACCACGTGGCGTGGTCATGGGTCAATTTTGCGGCTTTGGTTTCGGTGGCGCTGTTTTCGTCGGTGCTGGCGTATCTGTTCTGGAACCGCGGCGTGGAAGTGCTGGGTGCCAGCGTCGCAGGTTTGTTCGTGCACCTGATGCCCGTGTTTGGCATCGTGCTGGCCTGGCTGTTTTTGGGCGAGCAGCTGATGCTGTTTCACATCGCCGGAATTGCGCTTATCCTGTTTGGTATCGGCCTCACCAGCCGTTATGGTCGTCGCGCGCAACGCGACGTCGAAGAAGCGGCCATCGCGGGGACAGATTGAGCGACAACGACGACACGATGCAAGACGCCATCGGCAATCCGGCGCGCGTCGCGCTGCAGCAGCGGCTGGTAGAGGTTTCGATCGAACACCGCGACCTCGATACTGCCATCGAGCGCCTGGCCGCCGATGCCGCCCACGACGAACTGCAGTTGCGCCGTTTGAAGCGACGCAAGTTGCTGCTGAAAGACCAGATGGCGCACCTCCAGCGCCAACTCGACCCGGACGTGCTGGCCTGACGACGACACCGGACTATCGGGAGTCGGATTCCATTGCGCTGCTGCTGGTGCGATCGCGCCAGCGCTCCCACCATTGCCGCGCATCCTCGCGCGTCCATGGCGGCAAGCGCAGCCCTTCCAGGACCGCCGCGATGTCGCGCACGCTGCCCGGACGTTCGCCGGGTGATTTGGCAAGGCAACGCGCAACGAGATCATCCAATGCCGCCGGGGTTCCGGGCACCAGCTCCGAAAGTCGCGTCGCCGGCGTCGCGATCACTTCGCGCAGCAGTGCCGCCTCTTCAGTGCCGACGAACGGAGGCCGGCCGGCAATCAGGAAGAAGATCAGCGCGCCCACGCCGTAGATGTCTGCGCGCGCATCGACACCGGAGGGTTGGCCAATGCGTTCCGGCGCCATATAGGCGGGGGTTCCCAGGAGACGCACCTGGCGCGTGAGTACGCGACCCTCACCGGCATCTGCGTTGGGGGCGACTTCGATGCGCTTGACGATGCCGAAATCGAGCAGCTTCACAAAGTCGAATTCGCCGCCGCGCTCGCACACCATCACGTTGTCGGGTTTGATGTCGCGGTGAACCATGCCTTTGGCGTGAACCTCCGCCAGGGCTGCGCAGGTCTGCACAATGATGTGCCGCATGCGCTCGAGCGGCAGCTTGGTCTCGCTTGCGATCAGCGCTTCGAGCGTCAAGCCTTCGACGAATTCCATCGCATAAAAGAGGAGCCCGTCCGGCGTGTGGCCGTAGTCGTATATTTCGATGGTGTTGGGGTGGCGCAGCTCGCTCACCATGCGCACTTCGCGCTCAAAACGCGCCGCGAGTTCATCCGTGGCCATGTGTCGCTTCATGATCTTGATGGCGGTCGGGCGCTTCAACAGGGCATGCCGGGCCAGATGCACTGTCGCGGTACCGCCTTCGGCCAATTCGCGCTCGAGACGATACGCGCCGATCTTGCGTCCGGCCGCCGGTGCCCGCGTCAGCCGCGCCAGCGTCAGCGTGGACCACATGGCCCAGCCAGCCGTGAGCACGAGCAGCGTGAGCACGCCTGCCAGCGTAAAGCGCACATAGCGCATCGGCGCGTAGGCCTCGTCCAGGCCAACTTCTGCAACCACGCCGATGCGCTCGTCCGGCAACCAGCGCCAGGCGCCAATCACTTCGGCGCCGCGATAATTGCGATAGGGATCAAGTTGGACCCCGCGCATTTTTTCGCTGCCGGCCGATGGTGCGGCGGCAGCCGCCAGCGCCAGCGCCACCGTACGTGTCAGAGGCCAATCTGCCGGTGTGCCGCGCAGCGCCGTTCGCTCATCGAGCTCAAGGCCCGGATCACGCAACTTCAGCATGAAGGCGGTGCGCCCGCTGCCGTCGGGCAACAGTCCCACGCTTTGGAGTCCGCGCGTGTCGCGCACATCGGAAAGCAACGTGCCGGATTCGTCGAAGGCGTAGGCCTCGCCGGTTTCTCCTGGTCGTGCGGAAGTGAGAATGCTCGCGAAGTCACGGTCGACAAACCACCCGAACCCCATCGCTGCCACAACCTTGCCATTGTGGTCACGAATGGGCGTTTCCACCCAGGCCAGCGGGCGCGCATTGCGAAACGGTTGGGCGGCAACCAGTTGCGTGTCGGCGCTGAACGGGCGGATGAATTGGGTGCGGCCAGCAAAGACCTGCGCCAGCGACGGCGCAGCATTGCGCGCC
>JBDTTY010000333.1:0-3913 GCA_040007975.1 Betaproteobacteria bacterium
GGCCACCGAGGCCGGCAATCTGCGCGTCGCGCTCGCCGTGGGCAGCGATTTGCCCGGGACGGATCGCATCGCCGATCAAGATTTCAACGCCGTGCAAAAGAATCCTCTGCCGAGCCTCAATCAGGGTGCGTTTGCGTTTGGTACGGGCGCCGGGCGTGAATTTGCGTTATTCGCGCTCGACCGGGCAGCGCGCAGCGATGCCGATGCCGCGCGAGCAGGATGGGTCAAGTTGCGCGACCGGCTGCCGGTCGCCGATCGCCAATATGGCAACGCGCGCCTCGCGTTTTACGCGGCCCGGCAACTCAATCCGTCGGCCAATGCGTGGTTCCGTGAGGCCGGGGGCGTGTCGATGTCTGCCGAAGTCAATGCCTGGCGCGTACGTGCCGCCCTTCGGGCGCAGTCCTGGGAGGATGTGCTGCTTGCAGTCGACGCGATGCCGGAGTCGCAGCGTCAGGAGTCCGGCTGGCGCTACTGGCGCGCGCGCGCACTGGGCGCCAAGGGTCGCACCGATGACGCCAATGCGCTGTTGACCGCATTGGCGCCCGAAGTCAATTTCTATGGCTTGCTCGCGGCGGAAGCGCTCGGGCAAAAATTTGTCGTGCCGGCCAGCGCGCCGATCATGCCACCTGCCGCTGCACTCACGATGTTCGGCGGTCGTCCGGAAGTGCGGCGCGTGTCTAAATTGGCCGAACTCGACCTGCGCGGTGACTCACTGCGCGAGTGGCAATACATCGTGCGTGGATTGGACGACGATGCACTGTTGCTTGCGGCCGAGCACGCACGCCGCGTCGGCCTGTACGACCGCGCGATCAATACGGCAGAGCGAACCGCAACGCGCCACGACTACGCCATGCGCTATCTCGCGCCATTTCGCGCCGATTTTGACGCCGCCGCGAAGACCAACGACGTCGATGTGGCGTTGCTGTATGGCATTGCGCGTCAGGAATCGCGATTCATCCCAGAAATCGTGTCTTCCGCAGGGGCAATTGGCTTGATGCAGTTGATGCCCGGCACCGCCAAATGGGTCGCGAAACAAACGGGTCGCAATGATTTTCGCGGCACGCAGGTCATGCAAACCGAACTCAACACTCAGTTTGGCGCGTACTACTTCAAGTACTGGCTGGATCGACTCGACCGCATGCCGGCGCTGGCGGCCGCCGCGTATAATGCGGGTCCCGGTCGTGCGCAGGCATGGCGACCGCCGACGCCGCTTGAAGGCGCGATTTGGGTAGAAACGATTCCATTCAACGAAACGCGCGATTACGTGAAGAAAGTGTTGGCCAACGCCATGGTTTACGGCCATTCATTTCAAACCAGCCAGGAACCGCTGACAGTACGTCTGGGTGTGGTCACACCTCGCGGCGCTGGAGGATCCGGGGCGCCCGCAGCGGCAGCGGCACCTTGAAAATGCATCGCATCGTCGTTGTGGGTGGCAGCGGTTTTGTCGGACGTCACATCGTCGCCAAACTCGCTACCGCGGGCCATCAAATCGTGGTGCCCACGCGCCGCCGCGAAGACGCCAAGCACTTGATTCTGCTGCCGACGGTCGAAGTCGTCGAAGCCGACGTGCACGATCCACGCGAGCTCGCGGCGGTGATGGACGGTGCGACGGTCGCGATCAATCTGGTGGGCATTCTCAACGAGCACACAGGATCGACATTTGCGCGCGCACACGTCGATCTCGCGCGCCAGGTCATCGCGGCTTGCGGCAGCGCGGGCGTGTCGCGCCTGTTACACATGAGTGCCTTGGGTGCCGATGTGACGGGACCATCGCATTACCTGCGGTCCAAAGGCGTTGCCGAGCAGCTGGTGATGGCCTCGACGCTGCAGTGGACGATATTCCGGCCATCGGTGATCTTTGGTTCCGGGGACTCGTTTTTGACTATGTTTGCGCGCATGTTGCGGCTGCTGCCGGTGATCGTTCTGGCCGCACCCAACGCGCGCTTCGCCCCCATCTTTGTCGGTGACGTAGCCCATTGCATGGTCGCGTCGATTGATGACGAACTGGCGTTGCTGGCAAGCTACGAATTGTGTGGTCCCAAGGTCTACACATTGCGCGAGATCGTTCGCTACGTGGGCGAAGTTACCGGTGCGGTGCGGCCGATCATTCCGCTCAACGCTGCACTATCGAAGTTGCAAGCAACCATTCTCGAATACGCCCCCGGCAAATTGTTGACCCGCGACAATTTGTTGTCGATGAGTGTGGATAACGTCTGTCCGTGTCCATTTCCTGCGCTGTTCGGGGTCCTTCCCGCATCGCTCGAATCCATCGCGCCCGGGTATCTGGCCCCGGCGGCAAAGCACAGCGCCTTCGATACGTTTCGCGCCCACGGCGGCCGTTAGCGCTCTCGGCGGTCTGCAGGCGCACCGACGACGCCATGGCTCGCACGCGCCCGCAACCGTTTCAGGTCTTTCGTGTCGGTGGTTCGGTACGTGACGAACTGCTGGGTCGACCCGACGCCGATCGCGACTTCGTGGTGGTCGGCGCTACGCCAGAGTTGATGATTGCCTCCGGGTATCGGCCTGTGGGTCGTGATTTTCCGGTGTTCCTGCATCCTGAAACACACGAAGAGTATGCGCTCGCTCGCACTGAACGCAAGCACGGCCGCGGCTATCGTGGCTTCGAATTTTTCGCCAGCCCCGAAGTGACGCTGGCGGAGGATCTCATTCGTCGTGACCTGACGATCAATGCGATGGCGCGGGGTGACGACGGCATTCTGGTCGATCCTTTCGGCGGGGCCGCCGATCTTGCCGCTGGACTATTGCGTCATGTATCGCCGGCATTTGCCGAAGATCCGTTGCGCGTACTGCGCGTCGCGCGCTTTGCCGCGCGATTCGGTTTTTCGATCGCACCCGCAACCGAAGCGTTGATGCGCTCTATTGTGGCGTCTGGCGAACTCGCGACAATTTCACCGGAACGCATCTGGCAGGAACTGTCCAAAGGCTTGACCGAAATCCATCCGTCGCGTCTTCTCGCGACACTCCGCGAATGCGGCGCGCTGGCGCATCTAATGCCGGAGGTCGATGCGCTCTATGGCGTCGCGCAACCGCCGGAACATCATCCGGAAGTGGATGCGGGAGTTCATGTGGCAATGGCACTCGACTGGAGTGCAGCCCACGAATTCAGCCTCGCGGCGCGTTACGCGATCCTCGCGCAGAATCTCGGCAAGGCGGCGACATCGTCGACGGCCTGGCCGCGACACGTTGGTCAAGAACGTGCCAGCGTACGTCTGGCGCAACAGCTTTCGAACCGATTGCGCGTGCCGCAGGAGTGTGCGGATGCCGCACGCCTTGCCGCGCGTTGGCATCGTGTCGTCCATCGCGCTGCCGAATTGCGTCCTGCGACGTGCCTCGATTTTTTCAATGCCACCGATGCGCTGCGTCGTCCCGAGCGACTGGACGTCGTGCTCGATGCGTCGATGGCCGACGCCTGTTCGCGCCCCGGTGCCGCGCAGGACTATCCGCCTGCTACGGTATTGCGGGATGCGCTGGCTGTGGTCAAGAGTGTCGATGCCGGTGCAATCGCGCGGCAAGTCGTTGGAGGCACCGGAAAGAGTGTCAGTGGCCGGGGTCGCGACCCCGGTGACGCGATCGCCAAGGCACTGCGTTCGGCGCGACTCGCCGCCCTGCGGGCGTGGAGACGGTCGCGCGGCGTGAATCAAAGCCGGTAGGCCACGGCCTTCATCACGCCTGCGGAGGCGTGCATCAGGTTGCGCACCGGGCGCGGTAACGGCAGCGCCCCGGCAGCTTCCGCCATGTCCGCATGCCGTGCTTCGTCGTCGCGCATGGCGCCGACGATCGCGCGACTTTTTTCATCGTTCGGTGGCAACTGATCGAGATGCGACGTCAGGTGCTGTTCGACCTGACGTTCGGTCTCGACGACGAAGCCGAGATTGACACGGTCACCGGCCAA
>JBDTTY010000334.1:0-3904 GCA_040007975.1 Betaproteobacteria bacterium
ATCGCCCAGAGATGGCGACCTTCCTCGACGTTGATCTGAAACAGGTTGCGCAGATCGTAGAGCGAAGGCGCGGTGAGTCCCAGATGGCGCTGCTGTTCGATCGACGCGGGCTCGGTGTCGCCCTGCGTGACGATGATCCGGCGCAGATTGGCTCGATGTTCACCGGGCACGTCCTGCCACACTGGCTGCCCCATGTGTTCGCCAAAGTGAATCCTGCGTTCCGCATCGGCAGGCGTGAGAAAGATACCCCAACGATAGTCGGGCATCCGCACATGATCGAAATTTGCCCAACCACCCGGATCGACGCTGACGGCCGTGCGCAGGTAGACGTTGGCTTCGCGCGTGCCTTCCGGCCCCATCTCCGCCCACCATTGCAGAAAGTTGGGTCGCCAGTGCTCAAGTGCGCGTTGCAGCGTCCGATCGCCAGCGAGATTGACGTTGTTCGGAATTGCTTCACTGTAGTTGATTGCGATCATCGTCGTGTTCCGTTTCATCGCGGCAGGCTGCCCGCGCCAATGCGCAACAGAAGGGCGGTTCAGATGCGCTCGAGATTGAAATGCGCCTTGCCACCCTTGCCATAGACCTTGAGTGCGCCGCGTTCGCCGACCGCGTTGGGACGCGTAAAAATCCAGTTCTGCCATGCCGAGAGTCGACCGAAAATGCGGGTCTCCATCGTTTCGGTACCGCCGAAGCGCAGATTGGCCTCGAGTCCGGTCAGCGCATCCGGCGACATGCTCGCGCGCTCCTCGAGTGCAATGCGTATTTCGTCGTCCCAGTCGAGGTCATCTGGCATGGCGGTAACCATGCCAAGAGCATCGGCCTGCTGGGGCGACAGCGGGACGCCCACGCTTGCCTCCACGGCCGCGACCGCAGCAGTCTCATCGTGGAAGCGGCGTGCGACGCGCGACAGTCCGTTGATCATCGGGTAGCTGCCGAAGTTGAGCGCGGAAGGTGCCAATCGCGGTTCACGTTCTGGCGCATCCGGAAATCGTTGCATGTAAATGCGATCGGCGGCCAGCGCCACTTCGAGCAACGTTCCAGCGAAACATGATTGTTGTTCGACCAGCGCGAAAAGTGTGCGCGACGTGACATCGAGTCGCGCCAACGTGCGCCGCAGATAGCCGACCGTTTCACGGACCAGCCAGTGGCTGTCGTGGTGTGCCAACGTGGCATCCACTGCAAGCACACGCTGCATGTCGCCACGTGTCTTGAGCAGCCAGGTGCCGATGTCGAGTTCGTTGGTGCGCATGGACAGGATGGCGTCGTCGAGTTCGCGCGCAAGTCGCAGTGGCCACCAGTCCACACCCTGCGCTTCGATGTCGCACAGAGCGGAAGGTGGCGCAGACTCCGGACCGTGCATCGTGAACGTTGCGGTGCGTGCGCTGCGATCGATCGCAACGTCGACCACGCTGTAGTGATAGCCGTCTGTGTCCACCATGCGCGCCAGTGGCGTGAACACGACCCCTTTGGCGTCAGCCGGTCGATCGCTGTTGGCGGCAAGTTCCATGGCGCGTGTGCGCACCGATGCGGCAAACTGCGCGGGCTTGATGACATCGTCCACCAGCCGCCAGGCTTTGGCGCGTTCGCCCCGCACGCCTTCCGTGAGCGTGCAGAAAATATCTGCACGATCGTGGCGGACATGGCGCTTGTCGGTCACGCGCGTCAGTCCGCCCGTACCCGGCAGTACGCCGAGCAGCGGAACCTCCGGCAGCGACACTGACGATGAACGATCGTCGATCAGGTAGATCTCGTCACAGGCCAGCGCCATTTCGTATCCGCCGCCGGCACATGCGCCGTTGATGGCCGCGAGAAACTTGAGTCCGGAATTACGGCTGGCATCTTCAAGTCCGTTACGGGTCTCGTTGGTGAACTTGCAGAAGTTGACCTTCCACGCATGGGACGACAATCCCAGCATGAAGATGTTGGCCCCGGAGCAGAAGATCCGGTCTTTGCGACTAGTGATGACGACGGCGCCGACTTCCGGGTGCTCGAAACGAATCCGCTGGATCGCATCGTGGAGTTCGATGTCGACGCCAAGGTCGTAGGAGTTGAGCTTGAGTTTGTAACCGTCGCGAATGCCTCCATCTTCGGCGACATCCAGCGCAAGTGTGGCCACGGCGCCATCGAAAGTGAGTTGCCAATGCCGGTACTGCTCGGGATCGGTGCGGTAATCAACCTTCGAATCGGTCGTCATCGGAAAAGCCCTTGTGCAAACGGCTATGAAGTTACGGCGCGACCGAAAAGGCATTATATTGCATTGTTTGACCAAATATACGCATTATAATGCATTGATGTTCGCGCGGCGTCAGCCGTCACGAATGCTCGGCCACGCGGGCGCGCACAGCGGCCGCGAGCTCGGCGTGGGCGTCCGGCAGCAATTGGCCGTGCGTATCGAACGTCATGTCCGCCTTGGCATAAAACGCCTCGCGCCCGGTCAGGATGCGCTTCAAGTCCGCCATGGCTTCGGCATTGCCCGCCATCGGTCGCATGTCGCCTTGTGCCACGACGCGTGCCATGTGTTCCTCGGGTGTCGCGCGCAGCCATATCGTGAAACAGCGCGTCAGCAGCAATTCGAAGGTTGCCGCCTCCGTGACCAGACCGCCGCCGGTCGCGATCACGGCGCGCGGATGACTGGCGATCGTTTCCTCCAGCGCACGCAACTCGTAGCGTCGGTAGGCCGATGCGCCATACAACGCATGAATTTCGCGCACGTCGCAGCCGGCGATGCGCTCGATGACACGATTGAGTTCGACGTAGGGCACGTCCAGGTTGTCGGCGAGCTGACGGCCAAGCGTGGACTTGCCGGCACCGCGCAGACCGATCAACGCGATCCGACCGGTTCGTCCCGGATCGGGGCCAGTGCTGCCAAACAATTCGGCCAGTGCCATACGCGCGCGCTGCAAAGATTCCTCGTCACGACCGCGCAGCCACTGGCGGATCAGCATCCGTTCGGGCGAACTCACACCTTCCTCGCCGACCAGTTCGGCGATCGATGTGCCCAGCGCCACCGCGAGTTGGCGCAGCAACATTACCGATGCATTGCCCATCCCGGTTTCGAGATTGGCCAGATGTCGCTCTGAAATCGCGGCATCCCGAGCCAGTGCGCGTCGCGACAGCCCGCGACGCGCGCGCAATTGCCGAACGCGCTCGCCCAGCATCGACAGGAAGGGGTCGCGCTCGGCAGCAGCGAGCGTAACGGCGTCGGTTTGCGGGTCGGAGTAGGTTGCCACGCTATGCAGTAAAGTGCTTGACAGTCGGAAATCCGTTGCACTAAGTTACCAGAGCCTTGGCGCCGTCACAAATGCGCAACGACGGTTGGCCGCCCTTCGCCGTGTCCTGGCTCAACCTACGTTGGAGGTGGCATGGTGCCGCCACTCACTCACCTTCCCGAACACTTCAACTTCGCCGGCCACCTGCTTGCCGTCAACGCGTCACGCGGTGCCAAGACCGCGTACATCGACGACGGTGTCACGTTGACCTACGCCGACCTCGCGACGCGCGTGCGCAGCGTGGCGGGTGCGATGCTGGCGCGGGGCCTTCGGCGCGAAGAGCGTGTGCTGATCTGCATGCATGACACCGTGGATTTTCCAGTGGCATTTCTGGCGGCGCTTCACACAGGTATCGTTCCCGTTCCGGTCAACACGCTGCTGATCGCCGATGACTTTGCCTACATGCTTGGGCACAGCCGCGCCAAGGCGGTGATTGTGTCAGCGGCGTTGCTGCCGATGATGCAGCGTGCGTTGGCGGCCGGTGCCAATGAGGTAGCCACCGTGTGGGTTGCGGCGGCAACCACGGCACTGCCGCCCGGAACAATCGACTTTGCCGAATGTATCGCGCACGCGCCGATGTTGATGCCGGCGGCCACGGGTGTCGACGAAATCGCGTTCTGGCTGTATTCCTCGGG
>JBDTTY010000335.1:0-3885 GCA_040007975.1 Betaproteobacteria bacterium
CAATGTCATAGCAAATCAGTATCGCCACCTTGCCGTACACCGTTTCGAACACAGAGAGCGTTTCGCCCGCTGTCGTGTCCCACTTTTCCTTCTCCCAGCGAGTTCGATGAATCTTGTCCTGCGTGAAGTACTCGCCGTTCGGCGTGAAAAGGTACGAGGTGTTGTAGAGCTCATCGCCGCGGAGTGTCGGGTGGCTGCCGGCAATCAGATGAAATCCGTGCTCGCGGACGATGGACTGCATGAGCTCGATGTAACGAGACGTGTACCTGTCGAGCTGCCGTACCGAGGTACGGACATCGCGGCGGCCGACGAACGACAGCAACTGCGCCGTGAAAATTTCCGGGAGCATTACGAACTCAGGCTGGTACTCGGCGGCCGCGGCCAGGATGTATCGGACCTGCTCCTCGAACTCCCGCCATCCCGAGATCGATTCCATCTGGTATTGGATTGCTGCGATGCGTACTTTCACAGAATGTCCCTCTCCTCGATTCGGGTTGGCTGACGTGGATCGTACTTTGGGTTGAGCCACACGATCAGCGATGCATTGCCACAACTTTCATCGTCGTCAGGCAGATAGCCCTCGACGATTCCGCAGAACCGAAATCCTTCGCGTAGCTGGAAACTCAGGACGGGATCCACAAGATCCCCCCACAGGACCTTCTTGCAATAAAGATCTGCACTGATCGCCTTCGCGTGGTTGCAATAGCCGGGAAGTCGGCCACAGGCGATGATCCGCTTGAGATTCAGCGCCCGACAGATCTGCCGGCGTGCACGGTAAAGTTCGCGTCCGACTCCCATGCCACGCTGGGTGCGGTCGACGAACACCTCGGCACCGTACAGTGTCCTGCCGTCCGGATTGTGCGTTGTGAACGATCCTGCACCGGTGATTTCCTTCCACGAATGCTCGATGGCCCACTCGTCCCACAGCACCACCAGCGAGCACGCGGCACCGACAATCCGACCCTTGACTTCGGCCACCACCTGGCCTTGCGGGAAAATCCGAATCTGGTTCGCAAACGTCTCTTGCGACCAAGGCGCGATCGTCTCGTAGGTGCGTCGCTGCAACTCCACAAGCCGGGGTATGTCTTCCACCCGGGTATGCCGTACTGTTGTGCTTCTTGGGTTCAAATCACGCCCGCTTTCTTATCGATATACAGCGCATTGCGGTCATCCGGCCGGTTGTCAGGTCGACCAGCAGAAATTGTGAATGCAGGGACATCTTCGGCCTCCAGCAGGTCTTGTGACGAGGTGACCAGATTACCCGCTACTGCTGGCGCAGAATGCCCGCCTCCCGCGGCGCGGAGCGACAGCTCCCGATTCTGTGCAAGGCGCCAGTATGGCCGCCAGGTGGGTGGACCCGCAGCATGCATGCAAGCGCATTGGACGGTCAAGAATTGCAAGCATGCATAATGGCGCTTGCCTGCAGTAATTTTTTCAGTATGGATTCGATGGGGACGCGACGACACGACGTTGGAAGGTCAGCGGATCATTGCGCCACGGACTCCATATCGATCCGCTACCAAGATACGGACCATGTCGACAACTTCGGGAGAATCACGTGCCTGATGCCCCTCACGTCGCCGTCGTGCGCCAGCTCGCACCGTCTCGCACCTTGCGCGCTGCAATCAATTTCGGCAATTCCGTGCTGGCGCAGCGTGATGCGGATAACGGCGAAGCCCGTGGCGCCTCCGTCGATCTGGCACAGGAGATCGGTCGGCGACTTGGTGTGCCGGTAGAACTCGTGCCATTTGAGGCGGCCGGCAAGGTCTTTGAGGCGCTCCGCAGCGCAACGTGGGACGTTGCTTTTTTGGCGATCGATCCCAAGCGCGCAACCGAGATCGAGTTCACGGCGCCGTACGTGATCATTGAAGGCTCGTACATGGTGCCGGTGATGTCGCCGCTACAGACGATTGCCGATGTCGACCGTCCGGGCGTACGTATCGCCGTGGGCAATGGCAGCGCGTACGAGCTCTATTTGTCGCGCACGCTCGTGCATGCGCAGTTGATTCGAGAAAACACGGGCAACGAAGCCATTGCGCGTTTTTTGCGCGAGGGCCTCGAGGCCGCTGCCGGCGTTAAGTCACCGCTGCAGAAATTTGCGCAGGGCCATCCCGAACTGCGGGTGATGGACGGTCGCTTCATGGCCATCGAACAAGCGGTAGGCATGCCCAAAGGCCGCGGCAATGCCGCCGATGCTGCGCTAGCGGCTCAGTTTCTTCGTGCGCTGGTCGAGGACGTCAAGGCGTCCGGATTCGTTGCCGCCAGTCTTACCCGCACGCGCCAACACGACGCGCAAGTGGCCCCGGCCGCAAGCGTTTACGCGCAATAGTCGCGGCGTCGATCATGGTTGACGCAAACGACTCACTGCGTAGTCCCGTGATTATCGCGGGCGTGGGCATGGTGCCGTTTGCCAAGCCGGGATCCGGACCCACCTACAACGTCATGGCGGCGCAAGCCGTACGACTGGCATTGGCCGACGCAATGCTTGCTTACAACGCGGTGCAGCAGTCCTACGCGGGCTATGTGTATGGCGATTCAACGGCGGGCCAAAAGGCGCTATACGACGTCGGCATGACGGGCATCCCGATCATCAACGTCAACAACAATTGCGCCACGGGTTCCACCGCGCTATATCTCGCCCGGCAGGCCGTGGCGAGCGGTGCCGTGGAGTGCGCGCTGGCGCTTGGTTTCGAGCAGATGGCACCCGGCGCACTGGGTGCCGTATTCAACGATCGGCCCACGCCGTTCGATCGCTTCGATGACGTGACGGACGCGCTGGTCGACTGGCCCGGCGTACCGCTCGCGTTGCGCTACTTTGGTGGTGCCGGGAAGGCGCATATGGACCGTTACGGCACGTCGCTGGCGACGTTTGCTGCGATTCGTGCCAAAGCCAGTCGCCATGCGGCCAACAATCCGCTGGCGCTGTTTCGCAACGTCGTCACGACGGAAGACGTATTGGCCACACCAGTATTGATCCCCGGCGTGATGACGCGTTTGATGGCATGTGCGCCCACCTGCGGTGCGGCAGCGGCATTGCTGGTGTCCCCTGCCTTTGCGCAACGACACGGATTGTCGACGCGCGTGCGCATCGAAGCCCAGAGCATGACCACCGACACCGCGTCGACTTTCGATAGCGGCGACATGATGCGCCTGGTGGGCGTGGACATGGCGCGATCGGCGGCAGACGCCGTTTACGAGGCGGCCGGCATCGGCCCGGACGACGTGGATGTGGTCGAGTTGCACGACTGTTTTGCGCACAACGAGTTGCTGAGTTACGAGGCGCTGCGATTGTGTCCGGACGGTGGAGGCGAGGCCTTTGTGCGTGCGGGGGACAACACTTATGGTGGCCAGGTCGTGACCAATCCATCCGGTGGGCTGCTGTCGAAGGGCCATCCGCTGGGCGCCACGGGCCTTGCGCAATGCTACGAGCTCACGCACCAACTGCGTGGCTCTGCCGAATCGCGGCAGGTGCAGGGTGCGCGGATCGGACTGCAACACAATCTGGGGCTGGGTGGCGCATGCGTGGTGACGCTGTATCGGGGTGATTGATTCGCGGACAACAGTTTTGATTGATGTTTTCCGCTATGGTAGGCAAGGCACGAGCCTGGCTCGATCGATCGTACGAGGCTGAAGCTTCGTCTACAAGTTCGACGCGGCACCCGGCGAATCCGTAGTCGAGACTTCAGCCTCGTGGTGAGCTTTGGATGCGGCTCTAGGGCCGGCCAATGGGCAAACGTTGGGCGAGGACGCGTCAAAAGCTAGAATACGGGTTGTAACGGCGCAATTGGCGCCCGCGGGGAGTGGTCGTTTTGGCGGATAGCGAACCCAAGCATATGGCGGCCACATTCGCCGACTGGCAACGCGCCGCGGCGAAGAGCGCGCCCG
>JBDTTY010000336.1:0-3884 GCA_040007975.1 Betaproteobacteria bacterium
GCGAGGATAAGCGTGTTCCACGCCACGCCGCAGCGCGTGTTGCCGACAATGCAACCGACGCCCCAGATCTTTTCGGTGAACAGGCGCGCGAAAAAAGCCGGCAGCGAAAACACACCGTCGGCATTCTCCACCGCCTGAATCAGGATCTTGTATACCGGAAAAAACGTGAATACGGCGACCAATACGCCCACCGCCACGACGCTGCTCGCGACAAAGGCATCGCCCTTGAAGAAGCCGCGCCCCGCAAGACCCAGCGCAAACATCATTCCGAACGCCGTGCACACGAGCGCGGCGCCCAAGCCCATGCCAAATTGCTTGCCCGCGATGGCGCCGAACATTTGGCCGAGCGCCGGAGACGCCCAACCGGCAGGCACGATGGCGAAGCCTTGCAGCATCACCCACGAAAATCCCGCCGCACCAACGGCGATGAGGGCATTGGCGCGCACGCGGGGCAGGAGCGCCGGCAGCAGCAGAGTGGCCGACGCCAACAGCAGAACGCCGACGGGGGCGAGCCAGACACGACCGTGCATGAAGCTTTGCAGCAGCGCCGGCGCGTTATCTTTGCTGGTGAAGCTGCCGATCCACGCGATGCCGAGAACCGTGTCCTGCAGCGCGTACCAAGGCGTCAATAGAAATCCCACGGCACCGCACAGCAGCCAGCCGGTCAGTGCGCGGCGATGATCACTCATCGGGGCGCCGAGTTGATTTCCTTTTCCCAGCGCTCGAGTAGTCGTCGACGCAGGTCGCTGGCGCCGAATTTCGAAAAGTCGTAGTCGATGACCTTGACCTCGGTTAGCTTCGGTACCTGCGGCGGCAATACGACGGCGCGGTTGGTCGGAATGGCGAACTCCTTCACGTCAAGCCCGATCTTCTGGGCCTCGGCGGTCAGCGACCAATCCAGAAATTTCCGGGCCGCGTCCATGTTGCGCGCACCCTTGATAATGGCGACCGAGCCGATTTCGTAGCCGACACCTTCGCACGGCAGCACCGGCAACACCGGAAAGCCGCGCACGATTTCGTTGATCGCGCCGTGCAGCACGGTGCTGCCCATGTAAATTTCGCCGCGCGAGACCGCAGTCATCGGGCCGATGCCGGAACGCGCATAGCTGGTGACGTTGCGATGCACCGCTGCCATGTAGCGAAACGCCTCCTCCTCGCCCATGATCTGCACGAGCGATGCCAGCATCAGATATGCAGTACCGGAAGTCGCCGGGTTGCCCAACATCAATTCGCCCTTGTAAACCGGATTGACGAGATCCTTCCAGCACGTCACCACGGGAAGTTTTTTCTTGGCACCGATCTCCGTGTTATAGCCGAGCGCAAGAATGCCGCCATAGACGCCGGAAACGCGATTTCTGGAAATCTCGGTCAGGCGTTGCGCCCATGGATAGAGACCACCCACATTGGGCGAGCGATACTCTTCCAGCAAGCCTTCATCCGCGGCCTGCAGATAGCTGTCGGCAGGGCCGGCCCACCAGACGTCACCTTTGGGATTCGCCTTTTCGGCCTTGATCTGCGCGAGCATTTCGCCCGT
This sequence comes from Betaproteobacteria bacterium, assembly GCA_040007975.1. Taxonomy (GTDB): domain Bacteria; phylum Pseudomonadota; class Gammaproteobacteria; order Burkholderiales; family Casimicrobiaceae; genus VBCG01. The sequence continues at coordinate 1,535 of JBDTTY010000336.1, forward strand.
GGCTTTTTGAATCACCGCGACCGTCGTGCCCGTTGCCTTTTCGAAGCCGACGGCCATGCCTTGGCACCACGCCGTATTGGGTGAACTGCAGTACAGATTAAGTTGCGCGCTGGCCACTGCCGGCACCGTGACCAGCGCCGCAACGGCCAGCGTGCGCCAAAGGCGATGCATTGTGATCACTTGGCGATGGCTCCCACTTCCTTGTCCCAGCGTTCAAGCAGTCGTTTGCGCTCAGCCGACGCGCCGTATTTGGCAAAATCGTAGTTGATGAGTTTGATGTCCGCCATTTTGGGCGATAGCGGTGAAACCGGCGTGCCGACATTGGAGGGGAGCTGGAATTGCTTGGCCTGCGCCGCCAATGCTTGTGCTTTAGGCGTCAGCGCCCAGTCATAAAATTTCCTGGCGTTGTCGAGATTGCGCGCGCCTTTGACGATCGACATCGACCCGATCTCATATCCGGTGCCTTCGCAGGGCGCCACGCTGCGGACCGGGAACCCGGCCTGCGCTTCCGTCACGACGTCGTGAATGAAGGAAATGCTGACTAGCGTTTCACCGCGTGCGACGGCCTTGATGGGACCGACCCCGGAGCGCGGGTAGTTGTTGATGTTTCGGTGTAAAGCTTTGAGGTACTTGAAGGCTTCCTCTTCGCCCATCACCTGCACGATCGTGGCAATCGCCGTATAGGCGGTGCCTGACGCGTTCGGGTTGGCCATCTGCACTTCATTGGCGAAGTCGGGCTTGATCAGATCGCGCCAGCAAGCAGGCGCGGTAATTTTTTTCTTGGCCAGCAGGTCCGTGTTGTAGCCAAGGCCCAGCACGCCCAGGTAAAGACCGACCGTCCGGTACTTGGCCTGCTCGGCCTGCTTTTGTGCCCACGGCTGCAACTGGGTGAGTAGTGGCGACTTGTATTCTTCGGTGAGACCCAATTCCGCAGCCTGCAGGTGCGGGTCGCCGGTACCCCCAAACCACAGATCGAGCTTGGGATTGGCTTTCTCGGCAGATATCTGCGCAAAAGATTCGCCGGATCCCTTGAGTGTCATCGCAACCTTGATGCCGGTTTCCTTTTCAAATTCGGTGGCGGCGAGGTTGCACCATTCGGCCTGCACCGGACAAATGACGTTCAACTGCTGCGCCGTGGCTGATGCAGCAGCGACCGACGCTATGGCGCCTGCGGTGAGCAAAACCGTGCGAAGTCGAAACATTGCAAATCCCCTAGTGGCGCCGCGCCTGCGACGGACGCGACGATTGTCGTCAGGCTGTAATATTCGGGCATCGCGGAAAGGGGGTCAACTTTGACGCTTACGCGCGTGATCAGGGCGACTCGGGACATGGCGCAGGACATCAGGTTGGGCGTGGACCTTGGCGGTACCAAGATCGAGTTGGTGGCGCTCGATCGCAGTGGACAGGTGCGCTGGAAACAGCGACGTCCCACACCGCGCAACGACTATGCGGCCACGCTCGATGTCGTGGCCGGTCTCGTCGAAGCGGCCGAGGCCGACCTGGGATTGGCAGCGGGTGCGGCCAGCGTCGGCGTAGGCACACCCGGATCGATCTCCGGTGCCACGGGACTTTTGCGCGGCGCCAACTCGGTCTGCCTGAACGGCATGCCCATTGTGCGCGATCTTGCGGCGACCCTCGCACGGCCGGTGCGCGTCACCAATGATGCCAATTGTTTTGCACTTTCCGAAGCCGTCGATGGTGCGGGAACGGGTGCTGGCGTCGTGTTTGGCGTGATCCTCGGCACCGGTGTGGGTGCAGGCATTGTCGTCGGCGGACGCGTCCTTGACGGTCCCAACGCGATTGCCGGCGAGTGGGGCCACAATCCACTGCCGTGGCCGCGTGACGACGAGCGGCCCGGAGCGCGATGCTTTTGCGGGCACGACGGCTGTATCGAGACATGGCTGTCCGGACCGGGATTCCTACGCGACCACGCGATGCATCACGGAGACGGGGCAGATGCGGAAGCGATCGTTGCGGCTGCCCGCACCGGTGACGAGGCGGCGATGGCAACGTTGGTGCGCTACGAGGAGCGGCTGGCGCGCGCTTTGGCGCATGTGATCAACGTACTCGATCCCGATGTGATCGTGCTGGGTGGAGGGCTGTCGAACATCGACAGCCTCTATACCCGTGTCCCCGCGCAATGGGGATCGTGGGTATTCTCCGACCGGGTCGATACACGTCTGGTGCGCAACGTGCACGGGGATTCGAGCGGCGTGCGCGGGGCCGCCTGGCTCTGGAATCACTGACGCCGCCGCGCCGCGCCGCTACATGCTGGTGTAGTTGGGACCGCCGCCACCCTCGGGCGTGACCCAGTGGATGTTCTGCCGCGGATCCTTGATGTCACAGGTTT
>JBDTTY010000337.1:0-3884 GCA_040007975.1 Betaproteobacteria bacterium
TGACCTGATCGCGCCACGGCGAAATGCCGCGTATGCCGTGCCGGACGCAGCCCGCAATGATGTCCGGCAACTTCCACGGTGCGCGGACCGTGGCGGTGTTGAGCGAGAGAAGGTCGGCATCGGGTTCACGCATGAGGGTGGCCGGATTCAGGCGTCGATGCCGTACACTGTCAGCAACGCGCGCATCCGCGCCGCTGCGCGGTTGGGATCGCGCAGCAGTCCGGCAGCATCGGCGAGACGGAACAGTTCGGCGAGATGCACGATACTGCGGGTGCTCTGTTGACCGCCGACCATCGTGAAATGCGACTGGTGGCCATTGAGCCATGCCATGAACACCACGCCGGTCTTGTAAAATCGCGTGGGTGCGGCAAAGATGTGGCGCGACAGCGGTACGGTGGGGGCGAGAATGGACTCGAAGGTCGCACGATCCCCGGCCGCCAGCGCCGTCAACGCCGCGGACGCGGCGGGCGCAATCGCGTCGAAGATGCCAAGCAGCGCATCGGAATATCCGCTGGCATCGCCGCCGATCAATGCCGCGTAGTTGAAATCGTCGCCGGTGTACATGCGCACGCCCGCCGGCAGCTTGTCGCGCAGCGCAATTTCCTTGCTGGCATCGAGCAGCGATACCTTCACGCCGTCGACCTTGCTCGCGTTGGCCGTGATCACGCTCGCGCAGACTTCCGCCGCGCGCACATGGTGCGGATCGCTGGCGAGACCACCGGCACCGACCCAGTAGCCGCCGAGCGCCGGATCGAACATCTCACCCAGCCAATGCAGGATGATCGGTGCGCGCACTTGCGACAGCACGCGGTCGTAGACATGCGCGTAGTCATCGGGAGACTGCGCGCAGGCCGCCAATGCGCGGCTGGCCATCAGGATGATGCGGCCTCCCACGGCTTCGACGGCCGAACATTGCTCGGCATAGGCCGCGACAACCTGTGCGAGGGTCACGTCCGGAGAGGCAGTCAGATGATCGGTGCCGGCGCCTGAAAACACCACCGCGCCGGGAACGCTGCGCGCCTCGGCCACGCTGCGCTTGATCAGTTCGAGCGACGTCGTCCAGTCGAGACCCATGCCGCGTTGCGCGGTATCCATCGCCTCGGCGACGCCGAAGCCCAGCGACCACAGGTGTCGACGAAAGGCGAGGGTGGTGTCCCAATCGATGGCCGTACCAACCCATGGATCAACCGCGGCACGTGCATCGGGCACCACGTGCGCGGCCGCAAACGCCACACGATTCCAGACGGTCCCGGCAACCGGTGGCGCCCATGTGACCGCAGGATGCATCGTATAGGCGACCAGTGCGCCATCCGCACGTGGCAACTGCAAGGTCGGCGTCGAGGCGACTAGCTGGGCCATTGCCGCAAGGTATCGTTGATGGCGGCGTTGTCGAAGTCGCCCGCGCGTTCCGCGAACACGAGCGTTTCGGCCAGCGCCGCACGATTCAAACCAGGCAGCAGATTGGTGGCGAGCTTGGCGCGCGAGCCGCTGCCGGGCGGTCCCAGAAGAAATCGACGCGAGTTGATGGCGGCAAGCACGGGCTCCAGCGCAGCGCAGTCCTCGCGATTGCCACCGATCGTCATCACGGCCGTACTGTCATGAAATTGCTGGCTTGATCCCGACAATGGCGCATCCAGCACGCGCACACTGCGTGCCGCAGGGCGAACGGCCAAGGTAACCGTCTGTTCGGGGTCGGTGGCACCGCAATCTAAAAGTCGGATGCCGGCGCGCAGGGCCGCGGCCTGCGCTGTCGTGGCGATTGCCAGCGTGGCAAACATCGCAGAGACCAGCGCGCGTCGAAAGGGTGACGTCATCGGTCTACGTGGCGCGAGCGATGGACTTGCGCGCAAGCAGGCCGCGAACCAGCGGAATCTTCCACAACACGACCAGCATGATCGTCACCCACAGCACGGCAGAAATCGGCCGCATGAAGAACGGCTCCAGGCTGCCGTCGGACAGTACGAGACCGCGGCGCAGGCCCTTTTCCATCAGGTCGCCCAGCACCATGCCCAACACCAACGGTGCGACCGGATAGTCGAGGCGGCGCAGGCAATAGCCGATGATGCCGAAGCCCAGCATCACCCACACGTCGAAGAGGCGCGACGAAATGGCAAACGAGCCCACGACGCACAGCACGAAGATGATCGGCAGGATCACGGGCTTGGGCACCATCAACACCTTGATCAGTAGTTTGGTCAAGGTGAGACCGTACAGCAGGATGCCGAGCGTTGCGTACATCATCATCGCGACCACGTCGTACACGAACGTCGGCGCCTCGATCATGATCATCGGCCCCGGACGCACGCCGTGAATCAACATGGCAGCCATCAGCACCGCGGCGGGCGCAGAACCGGGGATGCCGAGCGTAAGCACCGGAATGATCGCGCCCGGCACGCACGCGTTGTCGCCCGTCTCCGCCGCCATCAAGCCGTCGATCGAACCCTTGCCGAATTTCTCCGGCTCCTTGCTCGCGCGCTTGGCCGCAGCATAGGACGTCCACGCGGCAACGTCTTCGCCAACGCCGGGCAAGATCCCGACGAAGGTGCCGATGAGCCCTGAACGAATGATGGTCCGCCAGTACTTCACGATGTCGGCCACTTTGGGAATCACCGAGTCGAAGGGATTGATCTTGACCGGCGTGGATCGTTCACGCACGGCCGTCAACAATTCTGCGAAGCCGAACGCCCCCACCAATGCGGGCACCAGATTGAAACCACCCGCGAGATCGCGACTGCCGAACGAAAAGCGGTCATAAGCGAAAATGGCTTCCTGGCCGACGGCGGCGCTGAAAATGCCGATCAGACCGGCAATCCAGCCCTTCAACGGATCGCCCCCAGTCAAACTGCCGGCAATCACGACGCCGAATACGGCGAGCCAGAAGAACTCGAAGGCGCCAAACTTGAGTGCAAGGCCGCCGAGAATCGGCGTAAAGGCGGCGAGAAACAGCATGCCGATCAGCGTGCCCAGCACCGAACCGGAAGTGGCGATGCCCATCGCACGTCCAGCAAGGCCCTGCTTGGCCAATGCGTGGCCGTCGAGGCACGACGCTGCCGATGCCGGCGTGCCGGGAATGTTGAGCAGGATCGCAGAACGCGAGCCGCCGTAGATCGCGCCGACGTAAGTGCAGATCAGGACCAGCAACGCCTGATTGGAGGGCATCTTGATGGTCAGCGTCGTCATCAGCGCGACGCCCATCGTCGCGGTGAGGCCGGGCAAGGCGCCGATGATCACGCCGACAAGCGACGACAGCAAAATCAATCCGATCGACATCGGATCGAGAAAGGTGCCAAGCGAATGGCTGAAGGCAATCAGTCCGTCGAACATGGTGATGGTCTAAGGGAGACGTACGTAGAAAAGTTTCTCGAATACCTGCGACACGATCACCGCGGTGGCAATGCCACAAATGATCGCCAGCGTCGCGTCCTTGCGCGTTTCGACGGGCGTACCGGCTGCTATTCTGTCCGCGCGTCGGAATACGTACACGAACGTGGTGACAAATGCGGTGGTGCCGATCCAGAACGGCAAACCGCGCCCGACCAGCAACAGCGCATAGACGAAGAACATCAGCGCGGCCAGTCGGAAGCGGGCCGCAGGAACCAGAACCGTATCGTCCGGCGCGAGCGCATCCCAATTCGATTGTCGTGCGCGCGCGATCGATCGCCACACCAGAATGCCGCCTAGCAGCGCCAATAGCAGGCCGATGATGCCGGGCCACAGTCCGGGTGCGGTATAGAGCGTCGCTTCCTGTCGTTCGAAGCGGTCCATTTGCCACGATGCAAACACGATGCCCGCACCGCACGCAATCCAGAAAAACGCGGTACGCAGATCGGTGCGTGGACTGACTGGAAAGGTGATGGGTTCTTGCATGCGCGTGAGGTCGACGT
>JBDTTY010000338.1:0-3881 GCA_040007975.1 Betaproteobacteria bacterium
GCACGGTGTGACCGGCAACGCAGGATCAGTATCGTTCGCCAGCGACCGCAAGGGCTACGGTCCCGGCATGCCCGGGTCGTTCGTGATTCCCGAACCCAACGCCTATCGCTGTCCGGTCAAACACTGTCGCGACCGATGCGACCGCACCTGCATGACGATTGGCTTCGAGATGTTCGACATGCAATCGGCCGGGGCGCCGGCAGCTGTCATCGTCGAGCCCGTGATCAGCGCCGGGGGCGTCATCGTCCCACCCGAAGGGTACTTCGGCGCGTTGCAAGCCGAAGCGAAAAAGCGCGGCATGCTGCTGATTTTCGATGAAGCGCAAACGGCGTTCGGCCGCCTCGGTCACTGGTTCGCAGCTTCGCATCTTGGCGTGACGCCGGACATCATGACGGTGTCGAAAACGCTGGGGGGCGGCATGCCACTGGCCGCCGTCATCACCAACGACGCCGTCGAAGAGGTGTGTCACCAACGCGGGTTCGCGTTCTATACGTCGCATGTTTCCGATCCGCTGCCGGCAACCATCGGCCTGGCGGTCCTGGAAACCATTGTGCACGAACACCTGCTGGAACGCAGCCGCGACATGGGCGCTTACCTGGCTGCCGGCCTGCGCGAATTGCAGGGCCGCCATGAAGAAATCGGTGACGTGCGCGGCATGGGCTTGTTGCGCGGCATCGAACTCGTCAAGGATCGCGAAACCCGCGCGCCTCATCACGAGCTTGGCGCGATGACCACCCGCCGCTGCCTCGAGCTGGGGCTCAGCATGAATATCCGGCGCCGGCCCGAGCGCGGCTCGGTGTGGCGCATTGCGCCGCCGCTGACCGTATTGCCCGTCGACATCGATCTGGCGATGACCATTTTTGATCAGGCGCTGCGGGAGTCGAAGGACCTGCTGGCAAGGCGGCCGGAAGCGGCGGCGTCTGCCCAACGCGTGGCGTAGCCGCGCGAAGGGCGTGGCGGCGGGGAACATCAAAACGGAGTCAAAAATGGTGCTGCCGGTCGGGTGTTGACGGGCAGGGGCGCGCAGGGCATTGTCGGGCATGTGCCAGCGCACCTTCGTTGTGTCTCGGCATTGCGGCGAGACGGCATCCGTCGGTGCGCGTGAGACCATCGGATGCGGCGGCATCGCATTCAACCACTAATTTTCCGGAACCAATCGCGTCATCAAATTGAGGATAAAGTCATGTTCAAGAATATCGTTTCGCTCGTGACAACGGCCATGGTGCTAGGCGCATTCGGCGCCACCGTGGCCAGCGCGGATGTGTTGAGCGACATCAAGAAAAAGGGCGTTCTCGTCGTTGGCACCAAGGCCGACTACCGGCCGTTCGGGTTTCTTGATCCATCCGGCAAAATTGTCGGCTTGGAGCCCGACCTCGCCGCGGATGTGGCGAAGCGGCTTGGCGTCAAGCTCGAACTCGTGCCTGTCGTCGCATCCAACCGCATCCAGTTTCTGCAGCAAGGCAAGATCGATCTGATGATCGCGACCACGAGCGATACACCCGAGCGTCGCAAGATTGTCGACTTCATCGATCCCAATTACTACGGATCGGGTACCAACGTGCTGGCGCCAAAGTCGGCAAAACTCGCCTCCTGGGCAGATCTCAAAGGCAAGAAGGTGTGCCTGATCCAGGGCGCGTTCTACAACAAGGAATTGCAGGAAAAATATGGCGTCGAAGGCGTCGCGTTTCCGGGCACCGCCGAAGCGTACGCGGCGCTGCGCAACGGCAATTGCGTGGGCTTTGCCTACGACGACACCGCCATCGTCGGCGAAATGCTGAAGCCGGAATGGAGCGCCTACGAAATGCCGCTCGATACAATCCTGTTCGTGCCATGGGGCATTGCCGCCAAACAGGGTGAAAAGGATCTTGTCGATTTCATGGCCAAGACTTCCATCGACTGGCACAAGACGGGCTTCGTCGAGCAGCTCGAAAAGAAGTGGGGCATCAAGCCCACCAAGTTCGCTCGGGAAATGAACGCCAAATACAAATGACGATCAGCGGGCCGCGCGGGCACGAACATTTCGTGAATCGCTCGGCCTGCTACGTCGGCTGACCGATCGCGCTGATGGAGTCATTCTGGGATTGGTTTCGGGCGTTGAACAACGCTACCGGAATCAATCTCCCGATTTTCTACGACGGGTTCGACCGTCGCCGCTTTTTCAGCGGCTTTCTGATGACGATCCAGCTGTCAGCAATCTGCATTGTTGCCAGCGTGCTGATCGGTATTGCCGGTGCGTGGCTGCAGGGATCGCGCCTCCGCTTCACGCGTAACCTCGTCCATTGGTATATCCAGTTTTTCCGCAACACGCCCCCTTTGGTTCAAATCTATTTCTTCTACTTCGGCATCGGTAGCCTGCTGTCCGTAACCAGCCCAACCGGCACTGCAATCCCCCTCGTCAGCAACGTCATGTGGGCGATCGTGTCGCTGTCGTTTTTTGCAGGCGCCTTCAATGTCGAGATATTTCGGTCCGGCATCGAAGCCGTGCCGAAGACGACGATCGAGGCCGCCGAATCGTTAGGCTTCAGCCGCTGGCGCACGTATTTTTTCATTGTGTTGCCGCTGGCATTTCGCATCTGTCTGCCTGGGCTCAACAACAATCTCGTGAACCTGGTCAAGACGACCACGCTGGCCTACGCGATCGCCGTGCCGGAAATGCTTTACGTGTCGAGTCAGATCTGGTCGGACGCGCTCAACGTCCCCGAGATGATGAACGTGCTGCTGGTTGCGTACTTTCTGCTCGTGGGTTCGCTCGTCTGGGTGATGAACCGTTGGGAACGCGCGATCCGCGTACCGGGATTCGGCACATGAGTCGCCTGCGCTGGAACGATGCGTTGCCGCGGGGCACCGATCTGCCGGTCCTCATGCCATCGGCGGCGCACCTTGCAGCCAACGCGGCCACCGAACGCCTGTCAGGCAGCGCTGCGTTGCGACTGCAACCGGCACACGGCGTCGCGCTGCTGGTACTGTTCATGATTGGACTCGGCGTTGCGCATGCGCAGGCAGGAGCCGGCCATCCGTCAATTCTCGCCACGCTCTGGAAGTGGACACCCGTGCTACTGGGCGGCTTCATGTTCAATCTCGCGATCAGCGTCATGGCGATGACCATTGGCACGGTAACGGGAATGTTCCTGGGATTCGCGCAGATTTCGTTGCTGCCACCGGTGCGCAAAGGTGCGTGGCTCACCACCCATTTTTTCCGCAATGCGCCGTGGCTGGTGTTGCTGTTCTATTGCATGTTCTTGTTGCCGTTCCAGGTGACGATATTCGGCGTCACCATTCCGATACCCGACTGGATCAAGGCGACCTTCGGGCTGGCATTGCCAGTGATGGCCAACGTCTCCGAACTGCTGCGCGGTGCTGTCCAGTCGATTCCGACAACGCAGTGGGAGTCCGCCGCATCGCTTGCCTTTACGCGGCGGCAGACGATGTGGATGATCATCCTGCCGCAATGCATCAAGCGCATGCTGCCGCCGTGGATGAATCTCTACGCAATTTTGACGATGGCTACGGTGCTGACATCGATCGTCGGTGTAGCGGAGATGATGACGTTGACTGGCCGCGCGCTAAGTGCCGAGAACCGGCCGGGACTGCTGCTGGCGTTCTACAGTTACGTGTTGTTCTGGTTTTTTGTGTACTGCTATCCGATCGCGCGCTGGACGGTACGGCTGGAAGCCAAATATGCGGTCAACCATTAGATAATCCTTTATGCCTCCTGCCAACGAGCCACCCATCGTCAGTCTTTGCGACGTCCATCAGTCCTATGGCGACGTCGAGGTGCTGAAGGGCGTGTCGATGGACGTGCCCAAAGGCGCCGTCGTCTGCATCATCGGACCCTCCGGTTCTGGCAAATCGACAATCCTCCGCTGCATCAACGGGCTCGT
>JBDTTY010000339.1:0-3878 GCA_040007975.1 Betaproteobacteria bacterium
TCGGTTTCCAGGGCGAGTTCATGAATCTCACGCGTGGCACCGGCCTCATGAGCCACGTGTTCGACGGCTATGCCGAAGTGAAGGGTGAAATCCCCGATCGTCGCAACGGCGTGCTGATCTCCGCGGAAGACGGCCCCGCTGTGGCCTACGCGTTGTGGAAACTGCAGGATCGCGGGCGCATGTTCGTCTCGCCTGGCGAGGCGCTGTATGAGGGGATGGTTATCGGCATCCACAGCCGCGACAACGACCTGGTCGTCAACCCGATCAAGGGCAAGCAGCTGACCAATGTCCGCTCGTCAGGTACCGACGAAGCAGTGCGCCTGGTGCCGCCGATCGCGATGTCGCTCGAATACGCGGTGGAATTCATCGCCGATGACGAGTTGGTGGAAGTCACGCCGCAATCGATCCGTATCCGCAAGCGCCATTTAAAAGAACACGAGCGCAAGAAGGCGAGCCGCGAAGCGGCTTGACGCGCTGCGTGGGGGACACTTGTCGGCGGCCCTGCATCCGGTTGGCGGCATCAACGCCCTCGCATCGCGCGCGGTTGCATAGTCGTTAGCGCGATGGCGGTTGTGCAGGCGGTGCTCTTCGATCTCGACGATACGCTCGTCGACCACCAGCACGCCAGCCACGCTGCGGTCGTCGGCGTGCGCAACTTTTTTGTGACGCTGCAGGCCCGCACGCTGGAGGCGCTGGTGGTTGAGAACGAGCGTCTGGTCGAGGCGCTGCACACTGAAGTCGGGTTGGGTCAGCGTACCGCCGCCGACGCCCGCATCGAACGCTATCGTCACCTGTTTGCATTTGCTGGTGCAACGACGACCCACGCCTCTGCCGCCGCCGAATTGCACCGGCGCATCTACATGTCGTCGCGTCGTGCGGTTCCCGGCGCTGCTGCGCTGTTGGCTGCGTTGCACGGACGTGTGACGATTGCCATCGTCACCAACAACACCGTCGCCGAGCAGACTGAAAAGCTCGCGACCTTCGGATTGGCACCCTATGTCGACGCGCTGATCACCTCCGAGGAAGTGGGCACGGCGAAGCCAGGCCCGGCAATCTTTGCCCATGCGCTGGCGCGCTGTGATTGCCCAGCCGCTGGTGCGGTGATGGTGGGCGACTCGTGGCGCAACGATGTGGAGGGCGCAAAGCGCGCCGGTATCCGCGCGCTGTGGTTCAACCGTCGCGGCGCATCGGCGCCGGATCCGGCGGTACCTTCGATGATGTCACTCGAGCCTGCGGCCGCGCTTGCGGATCGCATCCTCGGTCAATAATCCAACGTTTGCCGCGGCTGTAGGCGAGGCTTCAGCCTCGCAGATGCGACGCGGCGGGACCGTAGGCGAGGCTTCAGCCTCGCAGGCGCCACGAAGCGAGGCTGAAGCCTCGCCTACAGGAAGCAATTGAGAACCGGAGCAATCCGGCGAGGCAATCGCATCGTCCGCAGGAAGCAATTGAGGCCCGGAGCAATGCGGCGAGGCATTCGTGTCGCCCGCAGGAAGCAAGTCAGTCCCGGCGTGCTCTTTGCCGTGCCGACTCCTACACAGTAGACTGTGCGCGAGCCCGTCATGTCTGAAATTATCGTCTACATCAATCTCGTCCTGCTGGTCGTGCTGGTGCTGATCGCGCTTGTCATTTTTTTGCGCACGCAGTCGGCAACACGGGTGGGCAATGACGCCATGCGTGAGGCGATGCGTGACGCGGCCGAGGCGAAGGCGCGCCTTGATGCGCTGCAAACGCAGATCGCGCACGTCGAGAGCGATATCCGGCAAGATCTGGCGATTGCGCGCACCGAGCAGTCCGCGGCAGCCGCCGGCTTGCGCTCGGAAGTCGGAGCCGCCATTGGCCACCTGCGTGAAACTGTGCAGCAACAACTGACCGACTCGTCCGGCATGCAGATGCGGCAGTTGCATGGATTCGGCGAGCAATTGCAGACGCTCACACGATCAAACGAGGTGCGGCTCGAAGCGGTGCGGCTGGCGGTGGAGCAGCGTCTCGAGGCATTGCGTGCGGACAACAGTGCCAAGCTGGAACAGATGCGAGCCACCGTCGACGAAAAATTGCAGACCACGCTTGAAACGCGGTTGGGCGCATCGTTCAAGATCGTGTCGGAGCGGCTGGAGCAGGTGCACAAAGGGTTGGGCGAAATGCAGGCGCTGGCCACGGGCGTGGGGGACCTGAAGCGTGTGCTGGCCAACGTCAAGACGCGCGGCATGTGGGGCGAAGTGCAGTTGGCCACGTTGCTGGCCGAGGTGCTTACGCCGCAACAGTACGCGACCAATGTGGCGACCGTTCCGGGTAGCACGGCCCGCGTCGAGTTCGCCATTCGTCTGCCGGGGCGCGGCAACGATGGCGTGCCTTGCTGGCTCCCGGTCGACGCCAAGTTTCCGCTTGAGGAATGGCAGCGTTTGCAGGATGCAATGGAGCAAGCCGACGTGCCGGGCGCCGATATTGCACGCAAAGCGCTGGCCGAACATTTGCGTCAGGAAGCCAAGACCATTCGCGACCTGTATGTGTCGCCACCGCACACCACCGATTTTGCGATTTTGTTTGTGCCAACCGAAGGGCTGTATGCCGAAATGATGGCGCGACCGGGCTTTGCCGAAGCACTGCAGCGTGACTTTCGTGTGACCCTTACCGGACCCACCAATTTTCTGGCGCTGCTCAACAGTTTGCAGATGGGGTTTCGCACGCTTGCCATTGAGCAGCGCTCGAGCGAAGTGTGGCGCGTACTGGGTGCCGTCAAGACCGAGTTCGTCAAATTCGGTGACGTGATTGCCAAGGTGAAGGACAAGCTCGACCAGGCCGGCAAATCACTTGACGAAGCGCGTGGCAAGACAACGACGATCACGCGCAAGCTGCGCGACATCGAATCGATGCCGGATGCAGAAGCGGACCGGCTGTTGGGTGTGTCACTTGCGGCGGGTGCTGACGACCTGCCGTCCAACGACGCGAAGTAGCCGGAAACTCGCGCATGTTCACGGCCTTGCGTCGATGGCGGCAGCAGCAGGTACTGAAGGCGCAAGCGATTCCCGAACCACTGTGGCGTGACTCGCTGGAGTCGCTCCCGTTTCTCGCGATGTACAACGAGGCGGAGCTCGCGCGACTGCGCGAAAAGGTCGTCCTGTTTCTTGACGCCAAGAGCATCATCGGTGCGCGTGAACATCACGTCACGCCGCGGCAGCGCGTGGTCATTGCTTTGCAGGCATGCGTGCTGATCCTCAATCTCGATCTCGCCTTCTATGACGGCTGGGAAAACGTGATCGTATATCCGGACGAATTCGTGCCGGGCTGGGAATGGGAAGACGAGGCCGGCGTGATCCACACCAACGACGAGCCAATAGCCGGCGAAGCGATGGAAGGTGGTCCAGTGGTTTTGTCGTGGGCCGACGTGGAGGCCAGTCAAGATTGGACCACGGCCGGCATGAATCTCGCCATTCACGAATTTGCGCACAAGGTCGATATGCGCAATGGTGCGGCCAACGGTTGCCCGCCGCTGCCGGCGGAGATGGCGCCGCATGCATGGAAAAAGGCGATGCTGGCGGCCTACGAGCACTTTCAGGCGCGCGTGACGCGCGGTGATCGTACGTCGATCGATCCCTATGCCGCCGAGAGTCCGGCCGAATTCTTTGCGGTGCTGTCCGAAGTGTTTTTTGTCGATCCACTACTGCTGCGACACGAGTATGCCGCTGTGTACCAGCAGTTTGCGCGCTTCTATCGGCAGGAGCCGGCAACGCGCGCCACGCTGCTACTGAACGACTGAGCCGGGTTCCCTGCGATCGTCCATCCGCAACCGTCTAACCTCAACCGTCCAACCTCAACCGTCTAACCGCAACCGTCTAACCTCAACCGTCTAACCTCAACCGTCTAACCTCAACCGTCTAACC
>JBDTTY010000340.1:0-3851 GCA_040007975.1 Betaproteobacteria bacterium
GATCCGCTTCAGTTGCGAGAAGAATTCGCCCTGCGTGGAGGCGCTGAAGACGCCAGTCCCACTGCCTGCTGTTGGCGTAGCCATCAGTCGTCCTCCCCTTCGGCGACATCGTAGGCGATGTCAAGATTATTCATGTAACGCGCGTAGTACCAGATGATGATCACGTAAACGATCAAAGATCCTTGCGCAGCCATGTAGAAGGCGAGCGGCCAGCCGAAAAAATTGATCTCGTTGAGGTCGCGGGCAAAGAAGCCCATCACAAACGTGACCACAAACCAGATCGACAGCAGGATGGCTGTTATACGGAGATTTCTTTTCCAGTATTCCTTTTGCTTTTCGGTCAACTGCATGGGTACTTTCCTCCAGGTTGACGACGGCGGGCGCCGCATTCCCCAACATCCAACCGGCACAGCACTCTTGAGGGCCTTGTCCGGGTGCGGGCGCACGACAGATTGCGGCCCGTAAAGTTCGCCCGGAGTATAAACATCTTTATTCCGGCCTCACAAGTCCGTTCGCACGTTATCGGCCATTTCGGTCATCGATTGTGACGGACCTGGGCACCGATCAAAGGCGAGGCGGCGCGCGGAGTCCCGTTTCGCGCGCCAGTTGCGCGGCCACCTTGGGCTCGAATGTGGCCAGGTGGTCGATGATGGACTGCGCCTTGTCGACCTTGCCGCGATCGAACTGCACACGGGCCAGCTGATACCAGCCGAAGGGACTCATCGGCTGCAGTTTGGTATTGCGCTGCAGCGAAGCTACGGCTTCGTCCGACCGTTTGGTCGAGATCAGCGATAACGCCTTGCCGTAAAACGCGCGGTCATGGTCGGGGTTCAACGCGATCGCGCGATCAAAGGCTTCGATAGCCGCGTCGTGATTGTTCATTTCCTGCAGCAGAAAGCCCCGGTCAAAGTGCGCCTCGGCCCAAGTCGGTTTGATGACGATCACCCGATCGAATACGGCGAGCGCCTCGCGCTTTTGTCCCATCTGCGCCAATTCGAACGCAATGCCGGCCAATGCCTTAGGATCATCAGGCCGTGCAACCAACGCTTCATTGTAAAAACGAATTGCCGCATCGGGGCGCCGGAATGCCTTGCTCCACCTTGCAAGCTCCACGCATAACCAGTACCGAACGCGAGCCGCCATCGACACTTCACCCGCGCTCATGAGGCTGTATTCGGAATGGCAAGCGCAAGCCACAGAAAAATGGCGGACAGCCCGCAGAATGCCGCAAACGGGATTACGCGATCAGGGAACGCCTTGGGCGTGATCAACCGAAACAACTTCACGAACGGTGACGGAATGATGCGGACGATTTGATAGAACGTATTCTTTTCCCGGTCGGCACCTGCCAGCACGTAAAGAACGGCCTGCCCAAGCAGCCCCATGAGTGCGATCGCCACGACAAGCTGGATGGTCCCGAGAAATTGCCGCATCGAATCCGCCTAGTTCAATTGCTTCAATTGCCCGAGGATGGCCGGGTTCTCCAACGTCGATACGTCCTGCGTGATTTCTTCGCCCTTGGCAAGGGAGCGCAGCAGCCGGCGCATGATCTTGCCCGATCGCGTCTTGGGCAGGTTTTCGCCGAAACGGATGTCCTTGGGCTTGGCAATCGGCCCGATTTCCTTGGCCACCCAGTCGCGCAATATCTTGGCGATGCGATCAGCCTCCGGACCTTCCGGGCGCACTTGCTTCAACACCACGAACGCGCACACCGCTTCGCCGGTCAGATCGTCCGGACGCCCCACGACCGCCGCTTCCGCAACCAGTGGATTGGCCACCAGCGCCGATTCGATTTCCATCGTGCCCAGGCGATGTCCCGATACATTGAGCACGTCATCGATGCGCCCCATGATCCGGATATAGCCTTCGAGATCGCGCGACGCGCCGTCGCCCGCCAGATAGTACTTACCCTGAAAATCTTCCGGGTAATAGCTCGACTTGAAGCGGTCCGGGTCGCCCCATATCGTGCGAATCATTGAAGGCCAAGGGCGCTTGATCACCAAAATGCCCCCCTTGCCAAGTTCGACCGAATGCCCGGTCTCATCGACGATGTCGATCATGATGCCCGGCAGCGCAAATGTGCACGAACCCGGCTTGAGCGGTGTGGCGCCAGGCAGCGGCGTGATCAGATGGCCACCCGTTTCGGTTTGCCACCAGGTGTCCACGATGGGACAGCGCGAGCCGCCCACCGTTTCGTAGTACCACATCCACGCTTCGGGATTGATGGGCTCGCCCACCGAACCCAAGATGCGCAGGCTCGACAGGTCGTACTGCTTGGGCAGATCACCACCGGCCTTGATCAGCGAGCGGATCGCGGTGGGTGCCGTGTAAAACACCGTGACCTTGTGATCCTGAATCATTCGCCAGAAGCGGCCGGCATCCGGATACGTGGGCACACCCTCAAACATGACTTCGGTGGCTCCGCACGCCAGCGGACCGTAAGCAATGTACGTGTGACCCGTCACCCAACCCACATCGGCGGTGCACCAGAAGATGTCCTCGGGTTTGTAGTCGAACGTCCACTCCATCGTGAGAATGGCCTGCAGCAGATAGCCCGCCGTGGAATGCTGCACGCCCTTGGGCTTGCCGGTCGATCCCGACGTATAGAGGATGAACAGCGGATGCTCGGCGTTGACCCAGGTGGGCTCGCACGTATCCGCCTGACCTGCGATCGCGTCGTCCCACCAGAGATCGCGACCGGCTTGCATCGCAAGGTTGGCCCCGGTGCGCCGATACACCAGCACCGAATGCACGCCGTCGCAACCGCCCATGCCCAGTGCTTCGTCGACCACGGGCTTCAACGGAATCTCGCGCCCGCCGCGGTATTGCCCATCAGCGGTGATGATCGCGGTGGCACCTGCGTCAACCACACGCTCCTGAATGCTCTTGGCGGAGAAGCCGCCGAACACCACCGAATGCGTGGCGCCGATTCGCGCACAGGCCTGCATTGCCACCACCGCCTGAATCGCCATCGGCATGTAGATCAACACGCGATCGCCGCTGACCACACCACGGGCCTTCAGCGCATTCGCGAATTTGCAGACCTCGTGGTAGAGCGCCTTGTAGGTGATCGTCGTGATCTTGCCGTCGTCCGCCTCGAAGATGATCGCGACCTTGTCCGGCTGCGTCTGCAGATGCTTGTCGAGACAGTTGTAGGACGCATTGAGTTCGCCGTCATGAAACCACTTGAAGAATGGCGCATTGGATTCGTCGAGGACCTTGGTGAACGGCTTTTTCCAGATCAGGTATTCGCGGGCGAGACGGGCCCAGAAACCCTCAAAGTCGCGCGCCGCCTCATCGCACAGCGCGTGATAGGCGGGCATCCCGGCAATGTTGGCCGTGCGTACAAATTCGGCCGTCGGTGCAAACACGCGTGTTTCGTTCAGTACCGATTCGATGGTCGACGACATGATGTCAGGTCCCTCCGTGCGTTCTTGTAAACCGTACTCGCAATTCGTCGAGTCTACCCAATCCGCCGCCGGCGGTGCAATGATCGTCGTCAAAGTTTGGGCGCCGAGGGACTTCCGGGCGACTCGTGACCATCTCGGAGCGGCGATGCCCGATGGTAGACTGACCGGTTACCCTATCGACCAACTTTTCACCATGACCGAACGACGCGTGCCCCGAGACCCACGAATGCAACTGCTGCCGCGTTTCATCTTCATGAGCCGCTGGCTGCAGGTCCCGCTGTACCTCGGCCTGATCGTGGCGCAGCTTGTCTATGTCTGGCAGTTCTGGGTGGAGTTGATCCACCTGGTCGAGGCCATGATGGGCAGCGAGAACGCGCTCGAGATCATTCGCCAGAGCGTGGCGGTTCCGGGTGCCGATCCGTCATTCGCAAAATCGATGTC
>JBDTTY010000341.1:0-3848 GCA_040007975.1 Betaproteobacteria bacterium
GACTCACGCGAACCGGAATCGGCGCCGGGCCTTCCAGTCGATAGAACATCTCGACATGTTCGAGTACTTCCAGCCCGGCCAGCGCGCGCCGACGAAACGACACAAAGCCACGGTCGAAATGGGGGCGCGGGATTGTCAGAATCTTGTCCAGCACGAACGTGTGCGCAACGGCGGGCCGGATCACCTCCAGGTGCCCGATGGCCTCGTCCAGCCACCGGAACGCGCGCCAAAGCCCGCGGTCGATGTCCTTGAGTGCTTCCTCCATCGGTTTGCGCGCAGCAGTGTCCTGCGCGCGCAGCGCTTCGGACTGCATACGCAGCGCTTCCAGCATCGACGGTTTGGCTGAATGGGTCATGACGGTCAGAAAATAGCATGCGGCACGGGGTCGCGCTCGGGTTGCAATGACATCGGCATATAAATTGTCGGGGGACGACCCTAAGCGACGGCGCATGCAAGTGTCGTGCCTCCCGGCACCTCGATGGGTCGCTGCGGGGTGCCGGGCCAGATGAATCCGTTCCGGCGGTCGCGGAGGGGCACTCGGTGCCTCCGGACGACGCCTCGCGGGGAGGATCGGTTTTGCGGTGCGACATTTGGCTATACAATCCGCGGCAATCGTCAATCTCCTGCACACCCCTGCCCGATGGCGCTCCTCGAAATTCAGGATGTCTCGCGCCGTTTCGGCGACTTCACGGCCGTAGACCAGGTTTCCCTTGCCATCGGGGCCGGCGAATTCTTTACCCTGCTTGGCCCTTCGGGCTGCGGCAAGACCACACTGCTGCGCATGATCGCGGGCTTTGACCTTCCCGACGGGGGCACGATTCGCCTCAATGGCAAAGATCTGGTCGATCAGCCACCTGAAGCGCGCCCGGTACGTACCGTGTTCCAGAGCTATGCACTGTTCCCGCATATGACCGTGGCCGGCAACATTGCGTTTCCGCTCCAGATGGCCAAGACACCGGCAGCGCAGATTCCAGCCAAGGTAGCCGCGGCGCTGGAAGACGTGCGGCTCACCGGCTTCGACAAGCGCTTCCCGCATGAACTGTCCGGCGGCCAGAAACAGCGGGTCGCGATAGGACGGGCATTGGTTACGCATCCGACGATCCTGTTGCTCGACGAGCCATTGGCTGCGCTCGACGCCAAGCTGCGCGAAGAGATGCAGATCGAACTCATCAATCTGCAAAAGGAAGTGGGCATCACGTTCATTTATGTGACGCACGATCAAACCGAGGCGCTGGCGCTGTCGCATCGGATCGCGGTGATGAACAAGGGACACGTCGAACAACTCGATGTACCGTCGCGCCTCTACAGCTACCCTCAGACGCGATTTGTCGCCGACTTCATCGGCACCTGCAATCTGCTGACCGGTCTGGTGCGAACGTCGAGTGACGGCATCGTGTCGCTGGACGTCGAAAGGTTGGGTCCGGTGCGCGTGGCCACGCAGGACGCCGCTGTGCTTGGCACGTCCGGGGCGATTGCTCTGCGTCCGGAAAAAATCTGCCTGCAGGCCGCTGCTACCGAATTGGCGGCGGACAATCGCTTCCGCGGCACCGTGTCCGACTTTCTGTATCAGGGGGACGTCACCGTCTACATCGTCACGACGGCCGAAGGTGCCAAGATCGAAGCGCTGCTGGCCAACTCGACCGCCGGGCGCGCCAAGTTCTTCGAGGTGGGTGATCACGTCGAGATCGGTTGGCCGGTCGAGGCCGGTCATTTCATCCCCGGATGAGCACGTTGCAACGCTCCACGCGCCTTGCCAAGTGGGTAGTCAGCGGACCCCCGCTGGTCTATCTGCTGTTCTTCTTTGCGATTCCCGGATTGATCATGGTGCTGGCGTCGCTGCGCTCGCCCGGCGAATTTGGTGGACTCGCCCCCATCATCGACAGCGCAGGTTCGCTCGATCTCAATCTCGAGAGCTATGCGCGGTTCTTCGAAGACACGCTGTATATCCGCATTTTCCTCAAGTCCATCGTCTATGCGCTTGCGACCACGCTGATTTGTCTGGCACTTGCGTATCCGCTGGCAGCGCTGATTGCGAAGAGCCCGCCGCAGCACCGCAATCTGCTGCTGCTGCTCGTGATCCTGCCGTTCTGGAGCAATTTCCTGATCCGCATTTACGCGTGGATGATCATTCTCGGTCCGCAGGCTGCACTCGCGCGCACGGTCAACGCCGTGCTGGCAATGGTCGGTGTCGAACCTGTGAATCTGTTGTTCAGCGCATTCGCCGTGCTCGTGTGTCTTGTGTACGTTCACCTGCCGTTCATGGTGTTGCCGCTGTACGCCAATCTGGAAAAACATGATCAGGCGCTGCTCGATGCTGCGCAGGATCTGGGTGCCAACGCGTGGCAGCGATTCTGGCGGATCACGTTTCCGCTGTCGCTGCCGGGCGTATACGCGGGTGCGGCGCTGGTATTCATTCCCGCCTTGGGTATTTTCGCGATTCCCGATATTCTGGGTGGTCCGGATGACAGCCTGATCGGCAATGTGATCAAGCAGCAGTTTCTGGAATCGCGCGACTGGCCGTTTGGCAGCGTGCTGTCGATCGTGCTGACGGTGGCGGCACTGGCACTGGCCGGGCTGGCGGCGTGGGTCGGTGCGCGTGGCCAGGCGCGGGAGACGGCGCGTGCGTAAGCGTTCGTGGTGGCTTTGGACCGCAGCGTTTGCGGCCTATGCATTTCTCTACCTGCCGCTCGTGGTGGTGGTGGTCTATTCGTTCAACGACTCACGTCTTAATGCGGAGTGGGTAGGCTTCACGTTCGACTGGTATCGCAAACTCTTCGCCAATGGCGAAATGATCGAAGCCGCCATCAACTCGTTGTTGATCGCGTTTTCCGCAAGTCTCATCGCGACGGTACTGGGGACGATGGCCGGCATCGCAATGCACCGCTACCGGTTACGTTTGTTGCCTGTACTCGTGTTGGCCCCGATCGCGATCCCCGAAATACTGCTCGGCGTTTCGCTGCTGATCTTTTTCGTGATGCTCAACATGACGCTCGGCCTCGTGTCGGTGACGCTCGCCCACGTCGCCTTCTGCATCGGCTTTGTCGCTATCGTCGTCCGCTCGCGTCTCGCGGGCATGGACGAAAGCCTGTCCGAGGCGGCGCGAGATTGCGGCGCCAGCCCGTGGCAAACGTTTCGCTATGTCACGCTGCCATTGATCACGCCGGGGGTCGTGGCCGGCGCATTGATGGCCTTCACGCTGTCCATCGACGATTTCGTCATCACATTCTTCACCGCCGGTGCCGGAACGGTTACGCTGCCGTTGCAGATCTATTCGATGATCAAGATCGCCGTCACGCCGGAGGTCAACGCCGTGTCAACGCTGCTGATGTTGCTCACGTTGTTCCTGATTCTGATTGCATCCCGCATTTCCCCCAGCATGCTTCGCTCCAGCCAGGAGTCCGTCGCGTCATGAAAAAGCTCATCGCCCTGTTGTTTGCCTTGGCCATCCTGCCCGTTTCCGCCAAAGACGTGCTGCACCTGTACAACTGGAACAATTACATTGCCCCTGAAACGATCAAGCGCTTCGAAGCGCTGTGCAACTGCGAGGTGAAGCAAACCTACTATTCGGACAACGAGGAACTGCTGGCCAAGCTCGCCGCCGGCGCCAAGGGCTACGACATCCTGGTGCCTACCAGCAACGCGCTCGATTCGCTGATCCGGCAAAAAGCGCTGCAGCCCATTGATCACGCCGCACTGCCCAATCTCAAGAACATCAAGCCCGCGTATCTCGATACCGCGTTCGACAAAGGCAACGAGTACTCGGTGCCCTATGCGTACACGGTGACGATGCTGGGCTACAACGACGTGAAGATGAAGGAACTGGGCATCAACGTCGATTCATGGGCCGC
>JBDTTY010000342.1:0-3847 GCA_040007975.1 Betaproteobacteria bacterium
GCGAATCTCAGGCTGCGCAGTTCGTTTACCTCGGCGAATTCGGCGATACGTTCGGACCGGGCAAGCACACGCTGACCACCGACAACATCCCGATCCTCACCAATCTCAAGAGCTGGAAGTACGCACTGCAAAGCCCGTTCAAGGCCGACGTCTATTACGTCGTCACCCGACTCTTCACCGGCAACAAATGGGGCACTGCCAATCCGGTGATGATGCGCGATGCCGACTTCGGCATCGTCCGGCTGCGCGCGTTTGGCACCTACGATTTCCGGATTGTCGATGTCAAGAAATTCCTGAAGGAAGTGGCGGGCACCGATGACCACTTCCGACTCGACGAATTCAATGACACGATGCGCTCGCGGATTGTCAGTGTCTTCACCGACGCACTCGCCAGTTCCAAGGTTCCTGCTCTTGATGTCGCGTCGCGCTATGGCGAACTCGGAGAGGCACTGCTGCCGCTGATCAACCCGGCAATCAGTGCCAAGTACGGCCTCGAGATGACGACATTCATCGTCGAGAACGTGTCCGTGCCACCCGAAGTGGAGGCCGCGATCGACAAGCGTTCCAGCATGGCGGCCGTGGGCAATCTCAACGACTATGTCAAGTTCCAGATGGCGCAGGGCCTGGGTCAGCCGGGTGGCGGCGGCGGCATCGGTGGCGCCGGCGCCGAACTGGCCATGGGCATGGCGATGGCGCAGCAGATGATGAATCAAACCGGCGGACTCATGGCGCAGCAGACGCCGGGGATCGCGCCGCCCGCCACCGCCGCAGCTGTGCCTGGCGCCGCGGCACCCGAGCTGATGTCTCCGGCGCAGGCTGCACAGCTGCTGGGGGTTGCCGAATCCGATGTGTTGGCAAGTCTCGAGGCCAACGATCTGAAGGGCCGCAAGATCGGCACGCAATGGCGTGTCACGCGCGGCGCCATCGATACCTTCCTGAAAGGATGACGATGATGTTGTTGCAAACTGGCCGACGCCGCGCGTTGGTCGCGCTCAGCCTTTTCGTTTCCGCACTTGTACTGACGTCGGTGCCGGCCCAGGCGCAGGATCCGCGAATCACGGAAGCGCAGCGGGTGGCGCGTGAATGGCTGGTGATGTCGGACGCCGGGGATTCCAAGGGAACATACGCCGCCGCCTCCGCCAAGTTTCGGGGCACGATGACACCGGAGCAATGGGCCGACGCGTCGGTGAAAGCGCGCGGTGCCTATGGTGCCGTGCGCCAGCGTACTCTTGCAGCATCACAGGCGGCACTGCAGGTGCCCAATCTGCCCGACGGCACGTATGTGCTGCTGATGTATCGCACCAATTTTGCCAATCGCGACGCGGCCGAAACGATCACGATGGAGCGCGACTCCGACGGCGTCTGGCGCCTGGTCGGTTATTCGATTCGCTAGGCCAACGCGGAAGGGCCGCCGGTGGAGACGAGCAGCGATACGTCCGCAATCTCCAAGTTTGCGTGCCCCGCATGCGGCGGTGAGGCCAACTGGAACCCCGCCAAGCAGAAACTGATCTGCCCGTTCTGCGGTGTCGAGTCGCCGGCCAATCTCGACGCGCTCACGCGCACGGTGGTCGAACACGATCTCGTTGCCGCCATGCGCGGCATCGGCGACGAGGCGCGTGGCTGGAAGGCCGACAAGCGCCAGGTGAAATGCCAAAGCTGCAATGCGATCTCGGTGTTCGATCCCAAGCGGCAGGCGCAAAATTGCGAGTTCTGCGGATCGGCGCAGCTGGTTCCCTACGAGGAAACCAAGCCCGCGTTTCGACCCGAGTCCGTGCTGCCGTTCACGGTCAGCGAGTCCGCTGCGCGTGACCGCATCCGGCAGTGGTACGGCAAGTTGTGGCTCGCCCCCAACGCGTTGAAGCGGCGTGCGCTGACCGACACGGTCAAGGGGCTTTACCTGCCGTACTGGACCTTTGACGCGCAGGCCGATGCGCAATGGACCGCGGACGCCGGCCACTATTACTACACGACGGAGACGTACACCGAAGGCGGGCAGACGCGTACGCGGCAGGTTCAGCATGTGCGCTGGGAGCCGGCTGCGGGGTCGTTGTCCCACTTCTTCGATGACGATCTTGTATGCGCTTCGGTGGGCGTGCATCCGGAGCTGCTGCGCGGCATCGAGCCATTTCCCACCGCCACGTTGAAGCCCTATGACGCTGGCTACGTCGCGGGCTGGGTGGTCGAGCGCTATCAGATCGATCTTGTCGGTGCCGCGCAGCGTGCGCGCGAGGTGATGGATGCGAAGGTGCAGGCGCTGTGTGTGCAGCAGATTCCAGGGGACACGTTTCGCAATCTGGTCGTAAACACAAGTTACGCACGGCAGACCTTCAAACACATTCTCGCGCCGGTGTGGCTCATGTCGTATACCTACGGTGCACGATCCTTTCAGTGTGTGCAAAACGGCGTGACCGGCGCCATTCAGGGCGAATACCCGAAGAGCCCGTGGAAGATTGCGTTGGTCGTCCTGGTGGTCTTCATCGTCGTCGTCATCGTGATGATGGCCGGCGGGGGTGGACGCTGATTGCCGCGGTCGCATGATCCAAACATCGGTGTTTTCTCATCCGGCGTACGCGCCCTTTCTGCCGATGTTGGCCGACGGCGCATTGCCAGATCTCGCGCAACTCAATCGGTGGGCCGCACAACGAAAGCTCGCGCTCGATGACGGCACGTCCTTGCGCTTTGTCGTTGGCGCTCCCGGCAATGCTCTCGCCTATGAGCAGGCCATCGCCACGCGTGGCGACATCGGCTTGCGTGCGGACAACTGGCACGACGCCTTCAACGCGCTGGTGTGGCTCGCGTTGCCGCGAACCAAGAGCGCTCTCAACGCCCATCATGTCGCGTCAACGCGCGATCAAGTCGCGTCACCCCATGCGCGTACCCGAGAGCGCGATGCGGCAACATTGATCGACGAATCCGGAATGATTCTGGCCTGCGACGACGAGGAGCTTGTCGACCTGCTGCGCCGGCACGCGTGGCGCGAATTGTTGGTCGAGCGGCGCGCCCGCGTCGATGCGGCCTTCCTGCCGTTGGTCATTGGTCACGGGCTGCTCGACAAGTTGCGGGCCCCCTTTCGCGGGATCACTGCCCACGTGCTGGTGGTGCCGCGCGGGGCTGCATCGACGTCGCTTTCGCCCACCACAATTGCGGTGCTCGACCAGGTTGCCGCTGCACGAATTCGCGCAACTCCGTTCACCCCACCGTCGTTGCTGCCTTTGCCGGTGGCCGGCCTGTCCGGATGGGATACCGAGGGGCTCGGCCCACGGCTCTTCGATGACATTTCGGTGTTCCGCCCGTCCGTGCTAGTGTGACCGCCGGATCTTTGCGCATGGGGAAGGTGGATCGCGTCATGAATGCAAGCCGCATCGCCGCAGTCTGCATCGCCATTGCCGGCGTGATCTTTGCTGCGTACATCGAATTCGGCTCGCCGCGGGCGGCTGATGTCGAGCGGTCGTTCGGGTGGTTTGCCTATGAAGCGGGGCCGTGGGTCGTGCTGGGGATCCTCGCGCTGCTCTCCCCGTTTGCCCGCGCGATGCTGGCGGTGGGGATCGTGATGCTGGCCGTGGAACTCTTCGCGTATGCGCGGGTTTTTGTCGCGCCGGACGGTTTTCAAAACGCGATCATCTACTACTACAAGCCGTTCTACGACATGGCGGTGATCGCTGCGGGCGTGCTCGCCGGCTTTCTGCTGAGCCGCACGCGTTCGCGCCCGCGTTGAATCGTCCGCGCGGGGGCCGTTACGCGGTCCGACCGCCCAGTTCGTGCAACACGAGAGGCAAGTCCTGCGGTCGGCGTACGATCGCGTCGGCGCTGGCCAGTTCCTCCTTCGAGCCGTAACCCCACAGCACGC
>JBDTTY010000343.1:0-3830 GCA_040007975.1 Betaproteobacteria bacterium
TTGAAGAAGGGCGCGTCGTGATCTTTGCGGCGGGCACCGGCAATCCGTTCTTTACGACGGATACGGCGGCGGCGTTGCGTGGCCGCGAAATGGGTGTGGATATCGTGCTGAAGGCCACCAAGGTCGATGGCGTGTATACGGCCGACCCGATGCAGGACAAGTCGGCGGTGCGCTACAAGACGTTGACGTTTGACGAGGCAATCGTCAAGAATCTCAAGGTGATGGACGCGACGGCGCTCGCGCTGTGCCGCGACCAGAAAATGCTATTGAAAGTGTTTTCGATCTTCGTTCCCGGTGCGCTGCTGCGCGTCGTGATGGGCGGCGACGAAGGCACATTGGTGCACTGCTAGTCACTCTCATCGCAAAGGGCAGGAGGGCGCATGATCGCCGACGTCAAAAAAACCGCAGAACAAAAGATGACCAAATCGGTGGAGGCGCTCAAGGCCGATCTGTCGAAGGTCCGGACCGGTCGTGCACACACGGGTCTGCTCGATCACATCCAGGTCGACTATTACGGTTCGATGATGCCGCTGACGCAGGTGGCCAATGTCACGTTGGCCGACTCGCGCACGATCGGCGTGCAGCCGTGGGAAAAGAAGATGATTCCCGTGGTCGAAAAGGCCATTCGCGATGCCGATCTGGGTCTCAATCCGGCCACCAGCGGCGACATCATTCGCATTCCGATGCCGTCGCTGACGGAAGAGCGTCGCAAGGAACTCATACGCGTCGTCCACAAGGAAGCCGAGGCCGCGCGGGTGGCAGTACGCAACATCCGCCGCGATGCCAACGACCAGTTCAAGAGGCTCGTGAAAGAAAAACTGTGCTCGGAAGACGATGAGCGCCACGCGCAGACGGACATGCAAAAACTCACCGACCGTTTCATCGCCGACGTCGATCGCGTCATGCAGGCGAAGGAAACGGACCTGATGGCCATCTGACGCGGCCGCTGGTCCGCGGCGGCCAGCATCGACATCCGCCCGGATTCCCCACGTGTTCAAGAGCACCACCCTCGAAATTCCGCTGGAGCGCGCCGTGCCGCGGCACGTGGCGATCATCATGGACGGCAACGGGCGCTGGGCCAAACAGCGATTGCTGCCGCGCGTGGCCGGCCATCGGCGGGGCGTGGAAGCGGTGCGTACCACCGTGCGTGCCGCGATCGAGCGCGGTGTCGAGTATCTGACGCTCTTTGCATTTTCAAGCGAAAATTGGCGCCGTCCGGCGGACGAAGTGTCGATTCTGATGGATCTTTTCGTGCGCGCGCTGGAGCAGGAAGTGGCGAAGCTGCACGACAATGGCGTGCGCTTCAAGGCCGTGGGTGATTTGTCACGTTTCGATCCCCGCATTCGCGAACTGGTGGCGGCTGGCGAGACGCTGACGGCGTCGAACACGCGCCTGACCCTGACGATCGCCGCCAACTATGGTGGACGCCGCGACATCGCCGACGCGGCGCAGCGGTATTTTGCGGCCCATCCACAGGCCGCTGCCGGTCCGACGATTGTCCCGGAGGCGCTCGATCCGTATTTCGCGATGGCGTACGCACCTGAGCCCGATCTTTTCATCCGTACGGGTGGCGAACATCGGATTTCCAATTTTTTGTTGTGGCAGCTGGCCTACACCGAGCTCCATTTCACCGACCTGCTGTGGCCCGACTTCGACGCTGCGGCGTTGGACGTTGCCATCGCGTCGTTTCAAAGTCGCGAACGTCGCTTTGGGCGCACCAGCGAGCAGGTACAGGCGGCGCAGGGCACTTGATGTTGAAGACGCGGATTCTCACGGCGTTGCTGCTGATCCCCGCAGTGCTGGCAGCGCTATTTTTATTGCCGTCTTTTGGCTGGGCGCTGGCCACACTCGCGGTCGTGACTATCGCGGCGCAGGAGTGGTCGCGCGTGACCGGGTTGACGGTGACAGGCGGCCGCGTGTTCACGGGGGCGTTGGTGGTGGTTGGGGCCGCGTTGTTGGGTCTTGCGTGGTCTGCCCCTGCCGGCGGATGGGTGCCGGGTGTGGTGACCGGCGTATGCGGTGTCGCCGTGCTGTTCTGGCTTGCCATTGCACCGCTGTGGGTCATCAAGCGCTGGTCCACGCGACACACCGCACTGCAGATCGCCGTCGGCTTCGTCGTGTTGCTGGCGACATGGGTGGCATTGGTCGAGTTGCAGGCGCGCTCGCCGTGGCTGGTACTGGCGGCGATGGCGGTGGTCTGGATTGCCGACACCGCCGCCTATTTCACGGGCCGCGCATGGGGCCGCCACAAGTTGGCGCCGCTCGTCAGTCCGGGCAAATCGTGGGAAGGCGTTTACGGTGCGTGGGTGGCGGTGCTGTTGTACGCATGGCTGCTGTCGCCGCTTGCGGTAGCCGCTGGATTTCGAGGCACGACCGGCGTCATCGCCGTTGTGCTGTGGCTGCTCTTCGTGTTCGTGATGGCATCGGCATCGGTCGTTGGCGACCTCTATGAGTCGCTGATGAAACGTCAGGCCGGCGTCAAGGACAGCGGCACGCTGCTGCCGGGCCACGGCGGCATCCTCGATCGCATCGATGCCTTGCTGGCGGCGATGCCATTGGCGGCGCTCGCAACGCAGTGGTTCCTGGTGCCGTCCGGCGCATGATGCGTCGCCTTGCACTGCTGGGCGCCACGGGTTCAATCGGCGCGTCGACACTTGACGTCGTGGCGCGCCATCCCGATCGCTTCGAAGTCGTGGCGTTGGCGGCGCATTCGAGCGTGGCGCCGATGCTTGAACTCTGTCGACAGTTTCGCCCGGCGTATGCCGCAATGTTCGAGCCGCAGGCCGCGGCGCAATTGCAGCGGGCAGTCAAGGATGCCGCATTGCCCACACGCGTACTGGCGGGGGCGGCGGGACTCGACGCCGTCGCCACGCTGCCGGAAGTCGATACCGTGCTCGCGGCCATCGTCGGTGCCGCCGGATTGCCGTCGACCTTGGCGGCCGCGCGCGCCGGCAAGCGGATCCTGCTGGCCAACAAGGAAGCACTCGTGTTGGGCGGCGCATTGTTCATGGCGGCCGTGGAGGCGGGCGGTGCCACGTTGTTGCCGCTCGACAGCGAGCACAACGCCATCTTTCAATGTCTGCCAAGCGATTTTGCAGCGGATCCTGCACGTGGTGGCATCCGCCGGATCCTGCTGACCGCGTCGGGGGGGCCGTTTCGCACCCGGGCACCAGCGGAACTTGCCGCCGTGACGCCGGACCAAGCCTGTGCGCATCCCAATTGGTCGATGGGACGCAAAATTTCGGTGGACTCCGCAACGATGATGAACAAAGGACTCGAAGTGATCGAAGCGCGTTGGCTGTTCGGCATTCCGCGCTCGGCCATCGAGGTCGTGATCCATCCGCAGAGCGTCATTCATTCGCTGGTCGAATATGTCGACGGATCGGTGCTGGCGCAGATGGGGCATCCAGACATGCGCACTCCGATCGCGCAGGCGCTGGCGTTTCCTGATCGCATCGACGCCGGCGTGCCGTCGCTCGATCTTGCGCGTCTGGCGGCGCTGACCTTCGAAGCTCCGGACCTCGAGCGTTTTCCGTGTTTGCAACTTGCCTTCGATGCGTTGGCCGCCGAAGGCACCGCGCCGGTGACGCTCAATGCGGCCAACGAGGTTGCCGTGGCGGCTTTCCTAAACGGCCGCATCCGCTTCACCGACATTCACGCTGCCTGTGCCGCCGCACTCGATAGCATCCCGGCAGTGCCGGTGCATGCGCTCGATGATGCGCTGGCCGCCGACGTCCTGGCCCGTCGCGTGACCGAGGCTTGGATCGTGGTTCATGCGCGACAAGGTACAGTGACGGCATGATCGAACTTTCCTACAAGGTGCTGGGCTT
>JBDTTY010000344.1:0-3819 GCA_040007975.1 Betaproteobacteria bacterium
TGACCAGCGCCATCATGGCGGGGGAAATGCGCGGATAGGCAACGAGGCCGCAGGCCGGACATTGCTTGGAGCGTTCGCCGGCGTGGTTGTGCGTGGCGGTGCCGCAGCGTCCACAAAAGCGATGGCACCGGTCCCAATCGACGACCTGAAACGCGCGCGCGGCGAGCGCCAGCAGGGGTTCTGGAATTTTGAAGAATAGCGTACGCAGGCCGATGTAGCGCATGCCTGGCGGCTCGGGCGCATCGTCCGCGAGATTGACCGCCACGCACGCGATCGTGTCGAGATGCCCCAGAAAGTGTGGCGTGCCCTGAATACCCGCCGCGATCAGCGCGGTCATGTCCGGCATCGCGTAGACGTCGTCACCGGTCGCGATCACCAGAACCTTGTCACCGCGAAATGCAAACGCGTGCGCCGACACAGGAACGGTTGCCGGGAGCGCGTGGGTGGGCGTGAAGCCTGTTGGAGTGTGCATGCGCTGGGACGCTGTCAGCCCGTTGCCGGACGCAGGCGCATCCGGTTGGGTAGCGGCGCCGAGCGCCGCAGCACGTCCTCGCCCAACCAGATGGCAGAGCGTCGTGCGCGGTCGGCTACGGCCGCGAGCGGCATCTGGCTGCCATCCATGCCCAGCGGGTTGGCGGCATCGGCAATGGCTTCACGATCGGGAGCGTCGGACATGGCGATTCCTGGAAACTATCGAGCAGGCGAACCTGAACCCTAACCCAATGCGATTGGCAGTGTACGGACGCGCTTGCCGGTGGCAACCGCCAGCGCATTGGCCAGCGCAGGGCCGATCACCGGCACCGCGGGCTCGCCCACGCCGGTGGGCTTGTTGGTGGAAGGCACGATGTGCACATCAATGGCCGGCATTTCGTTGATGCGCAGCACCGGATAGTTGTGGAAGTTGGATTCTTCCACGACCCCGTCCTTCAACGTGATGCGCCCCATCATCGCGGCCGACAGGCCGAAGCCGATGCCGCCTTCCATCTGCGCGCGGATTACGTCCGGATTGACCGCGATGCCGCAATCCACGGCACAAACGACGCGATCCACTGTGTATTTGCCGTCGTTGGTGACGGTGACTTCGGCCACCTGCGCAACGACGGTGCCAAACGACTCGTGCAACGCGATGCCACGGCCGCGTTTTTCGCCTGACTTGCCTGCCGCCAGCGGCTTGCTCCAGCCGGCCTTGTCGGCGACCAGGTCGAGCACGGCGAGATGGCGTGGATGTTTGGCGAGCATGGAACGGCGAAATACGACCGGGTCCTTGCCTGCGGCCACCGCGAGTTCGTCGATGAACGTCTCGGTGGAAAAGGCCGTGTGGGTCGACCCAACCGAACGCCACCACAATACCGGGACGCCAAGCTTGACGGTGTGCAGTTCAACGGCAAGGTTGGGAATGGCGTAGGGCAGGTTGGCCGCACCTTCGACGCTGGTGGCATCGACGCCGTCCTTCACCATCATCGATTCGAAAACACTGCCGGTCATGATCGACTGACCGACGATCCGGTGCTGCCAGCCGTCGATGTTGCCGGCGGCATCAAGTCCGGCTGCAATGGTATGCAGGTACAGCGGACGGTAATACCCGCCACGCATGTCGTCTTCGCGGGTCCAGACCAACTTGACTGGTATGCCGGCGTGACCACCCTTTACCAGCGCCACGGCGATGGAGACAGCCTCGATCAGGTAGTCCGACGTGGTGCTGGCGCGGCGGCCGAAGCTGCCACCCGCGTACAGCATGTTGAGGCGGATCTGCTCGGGTTTGAGTCCCGTGTACTTCGCAATGTGCATCTGGTCGATGGACTGAAACTGCTCGCCATTCCAGATTTCACAGGCGTCATTGGTGAGCTTGACGACGCAGTTGAG
Organism: Betaproteobacteria bacterium; assembly: GCA_040007975.1. Taxonomy (GTDB): domain Bacteria; phylum Pseudomonadota; class Gammaproteobacteria; order Burkholderiales; family Casimicrobiaceae; genus VBCG01. The sequence continues at coordinate 1,864 of JBDTTY010000344.1, forward strand.
CGGCTCCATCGGGGCATGCGCGAGATACGGAAACTCGAACGACGCTTCAAGTTTTTTCGCTGCACCGGCGATTGCCTTGGCGGCGTCGGCATCGTTGCGCGCAAGCTTGCCTGGCGTGGCGGCCAACTTCTTGTAGTCCGCCATGATGTCCGCGGACGACATCTTGAAGCCGGTGGCATCGTCCCATTCGAGTTTCAGTGCGTCGCGGCCTTTCTTGGCCGCCCAGAACGTGGTGGCCACGACCGCCACACCGGTGGGAATCTCGATGACGAAGCGCACCCCGGGCACGGCAGTGACGGCCGACGAGTCGAAACTTTTCAAGGCCTGACCAAAGCGCGGCGCATGCGCGACCACGGCCGTCAGCATGTCAGGCAACTTGAGGTCCTGCGTGAAGATGGCGGTGCCGTTGGACTTGGCCTTGGAGTCCGTGCGCGGCACATGCTTGCCGATGAACACGAAGTCCTTGGCGTCCTTCAACTTGATCGACGCGAGCACTGGCACCGGTTGCCGACCCGCGGCGTCGGCCAAGTCGCCAAACGTGGCTTTCTTGCCATTGGCGTGGAACACGACACCATTTTTGACTTGCACCGATTCTGCCGGCACTTTCCATTGCTCGGCGGCCGCAGCCACCAGCATCGCACGGGCGGCGGCGCCCGCCTGCCGGTATTGTTCAAACGAGTTGGCGATCGCGGTGGAGCCGCCTGTCGCCTGCGCTGACCCAAAAAGAAGATTGTTGTAAAGTTTCCCGTCGGCGGGTGCGCCCACCGTGCGCACCTGCGACCACGCGGCGTCGAGTTCCTCGGCGACCAGCGTCGGCAAGCCGGTGAAGACGCCCTGGCCCATCTCGAGATGCTTGCAGACGACGGTGACGGTGTTGTCCTTGGCGATGCGCAGAAACGCATTCGGTGCGAACGTGCCGCCCACGGCGGCGGTGCTCGATGCCGCCATCTGGGCTGCGGCATCGTCAAACCAGATGCCCAGCGTCAACCCGGCACCGGCGGCAGCGGTGGATTGCAGAAAGACCCGGCGCGATACATTGCCGGCGAGTTTGGATTGCAGGGGGCGCATGCGGAAGGGATTCATGGTCGTGACTCCTAGCCCAGCGCTTTCGATGCATCCTTGATCGCCGCGCGGATGCGCACATAGGTCGCACAGCGACAGATGTTGCCGGCCATGGCGTCATCGATGTCCGCATCGGTGGGCCGCTTTTTCTTGGTCAGCAGTGCCGTGGCGGCCATCACTTGTCCTGATTGGCAGTAGCCGCATTGCGGCACATCGAGCTTTTGCCACGCCGCCTGCACGGCCAGCGCTTCCTTCGATTTGAGACCCTCGATGGTCGTGATTTCCACGCCGGGTTTGAGCGACGACAATGGCGTGACGCACGAGCGCGTCGGCTGGCCGTCGAGATAGACGGTGCACGCGCCACACAGCGCCATGCCGCAACCGAACTTGGTGCCGGTCAGATTGAGGTTGTCGCGCAGGATCCAAAGGAGCGGGGTGTCGCCGGACACACTGGCGGCAATGTCCACCCGATCCTTGTTGACGAAAATGGTGGCCAAAGAAATTCTCCAGAAAGGCAAGCGCGCCGGTTTGGCGCGCGCAGAGCCGCAGTTTACCGACCCGCGCGAATGGCGTGGCGCAATCAACGTGCGTCGCCGGGTTGGACCCCGTGAGCCGGACTTCGAACAGCGCCCGCCGAGCCTGCGCGCACGGCGGCCATCGCGTATAATCTTTTGTTTTGCAAACGGAATTTGCCATGGAAGCCGAGCAACTCAATCAGATCGCCAATCGTCTGGCGGATCTCGCCACCCGCACGATCGAACTGCGGAGGTATCTTTGACTTCGATGTGAAGTCAGAGCGCCTGGCCGTCGTCAACCGCGAACTCGAGGACCCGAAGGTCTGGGACAACGCGACGCGGGCGCAGGAACTGGGCAAGGAAAAAAAGAATCTCGATG
>JBDTTY010000345.1:0-3800 GCA_040007975.1 Betaproteobacteria bacterium
TATCCGGTGACATACCAACCCACGGGCGCTTCGTCTTTCAACGGGTCGAGGTACTCGGGTTCGCCGCCCAGCAGATTGAACACCGGTCGATCCTTGAAAAGACCCCGCAACTGACCTTCGCGGACAAATCGCGCAAGATCGGCACCGAACAACGACGAGAAGATGGCATCGGGCTGCGCGTCGATCAACGCCTGCACCACGGCACCCGCCTCGATCTTGCCCAGCGGCACAGCAATTTCGATGAACTCGAGGCCGCCGCTTTGCCGATAGATCAACTGCTTTTTGAACGCAGCAGTGGCCGATTGTCCGTACTCGTAGTTGGGGTAGACGATGGCCCAGCGCTTCTTGTTGAGCTTGGCGGCTTCGGGCACCAACATTGCGGTTTGCATGAACGTCGACGCCCGCAACCGGAATGTGTACTTGTTGCCGTTTTCCCAGACGATCTTGTCGGTCAAAGGCTCGGCAGCCAGAAACGGAATCTTGCGCTGCTTGGCAAAGTCCGCGACGGCGAGGCCGACGTTGGACGGAAACGTCCCCATCAACATCGTCACCTTTTCACGCGTGACGAGTTCGTCGGCGACGCGCACCGCGTCTCCCGGCGTGCCGTTGTCGTCGCGCGAGATGATCTCGAGCTTGCGGCCCAATACGCCGCCCGCGGCATTGATCTCGTCCAATGCGAGTTCCATGCCCCGCTTGTATGGCTCGAGGAAGGCTGGAAACTGCTTGTAGCTGTTGAGTTCACCCAGACGGATGGTCTGCGCGGACAGCGGCAGCGTGGACACCAGGCAAAGAACGGCAAAAGCAATGCGGACTGCGGCAGACATGCGAACTCCATGGAAAGAAAATCAAACGAGGTGCCTTGAACGCCGGAACGACGCGACCGGTTGACCCTCGGACGCCAACGAACACCCAGGGTCGGAAGCAACAAAGGCAAAGATTACCGTATGCCGGACACCCCATGAGCATATGCCCGCTGGTACGGATAGTCGCACTGGCTCGGCGGGGTAAAATCGATGGCTTTGGGTACCGAAGCCCAAGTACCCGATGCCTCACTCACCGAATGCCATGCTGAAACTCGCTCACGGACTCACGTTTGCCGACCTCCATTCCATCGCCGGGACATCGCGCATCGACGCCGCGTTTGGTACAGCGCTGGCCGCCGCCGATCCCGTTCTGGCGGCGCGACTCACCGTCGGCCGCGCAGCGCCGGACGCGCTGGGCGCCCGTGCCGAAGCGGACCTGTTGCTGGCCGTAGCACCGCATCTCGAGGACTTTGTGGCCGATCTGTTCGGTATTGGCGACGCAGTCAGGGACCTTGAAGCGCGGCATCACGCGCTGGCGCCGCTGTTCGCGATCAAACGGCAGTTCGTGCAGCGCAAGGCCATGAATGCGTTCAAGGCCGATGTCGCGATTACGTTTGATGGGCCGGCACTGCTGCAGCAACTCAACGACCTGCTCGGTGCGCCGTGGTCCGAATTGGACTTTGCGCACGCGGTCACCGGATGGCTGGCCGACGAGGCCGCCCATGCGCCCCCACTCGACATCGCTATGCGGTATGCCGCGTGGGCAGCGCACACGCCTGCCGGCCGCGCCGCCACGCGGGGCGGCGTGCTGTTTCGTGCACCGCGCAAACTCGATTTCATGCATCTGGTGCCCATCGAGGCCACCAGCGTTGCCGGCGTTCCGGCATGGCAGCAGCCTTCCAACCATCCGTTGCGGCGGCGCGAAGGTTTTGCGTTGACCGATGCCGGCACCGATCTCGTCGGTGGACTCGATCAGGCGCACTACTGCATTTGGTGCCACGAGCAGGGCAAGGATTCGTGCGCGCACGGTCTCGTCGACAAGAAGGCCGCGGAAGGCGCGATTCCATTCAAGAAATCACCATTCGACGTCACGTTGGCTGGTTGTCCGCTCGACGAGCGCATTTCCGAATTTCACAAGCTGCGCGCCGAAGGCGTTCCGCTTGGCGCGCTGGCCATGATCTGTGTCGACAATCCGATGGTGGCGGCAACGGGCCACAGAATCTGCAACGACTGCATGAAGTCGTGCATCTATCAAAAACAGGACCCGGTCGATATTCCGCAATCCGAAACGCGGCTGCTGAAAGACGTGCTGGCACTGCCGTGGGGCTTCGAAGTCTATGCACTGCTCACGCGCTGGAATCCGCTCAACCTGCGGCGGCCCGTGCCGCGCGCGCGGTCCGGCAAGCGCGTCCTGATTGTCGGCATGGGGCCGGCCGGATTTACGCTGGCGCATCACCTTATCAACGACGGCCACACTGTGGTCGGCGTCGACGGTCTAAAGATCGAGCCACTGGAGCCGCACCTGTCGGGTATCACGCTTGGAGGCAAGCGCGTTCCCTTTGCGCCGATCGAGAACGTGGCGACGCTGACCGAGTCGCTCGATGATCGGCAGATGGCGGGCTTTGGCGGTGTCGCCGAGTACGGCATCACCGTACGCTGGGACAAGAATTTCCTGAAGATGATTCGGCTGCTGCTCGAGCGGCGCGACCGCTTTGCGCTGTACGGCGGTGTTCGCTTCGGCGGTACGGTCGACGATGTCGGCGCGTTCGCACTCGGCTTCGATCACATTGCCTTGGCGATGGGCGCCGGCAAGCCGACCGTACTCGACCTGCCCCATGGCCTCGCCAACGGCGTGCGTACCGCGTCCGATTTTCTGATGGCGCTGCAACTGACCGGCGCGGCCAAGCGCGATTCGATTGCCAACATGCAGGTCCGGCTGCCGGTAGTGGTGATCGGCGGCGGATTGACGGCGATTGATACCGCGACCGAGTCGCTCGCGTACTACCCGGTGCAAGTCGAGAAATTTCTTGCGCGCTACGAAGCGTTGGTCGCGGGCGGCGAACAAGCTGTGGTCGATGCCGGATGGACACCCGTGGAGCGCACCGTGGCGCAGGAATTCCTTGCACATGGACGCGCCTTGCGCGCTGAGCGCGATGCCGCACAGCGCGATGGTCGACCAGCGCGCATTGCCGAAATGATCACTGCGTGGGGTGGGGTGACCATCGCGTATCGTCGGCGATTGATCGACAGTCCATCCTATACGCTCAATCACGAGGAAATCGAAAAGGCGCTGGAGGAGGGCATTCGCTTTGCAGAAGGCTTGACGCCATTGGCGATCGATGTCGATGCGCAGGGTGCCGCCACAGGGTTGCGCGTGTCACAACAACAGCGCGACGACAACGGCGCGTGGACCGAAGTGGCGCAAGCGACACTGCCTGCGCACACGATTCTGATTGCAGCGGGGACGCAGCCCAATACGGTGTTGGCACGCGAGGATCCCGGACACTTTGAACTCGACGGCAAATATTTTCGGTTGCTCGACGAGCAGGGCGAGGCGGTCGGCGTGATTCGGGGTCTCGCCAAACCGGCCGTGGCCAACGTCCTCACCGAAATTCGCGTCGATGGACGTGCGACCAGCTTTTTCGGCGACCTGCATCCATCGTTTCATGGCAACGTCGTCAAGGCGATGGCGAGTGCCAAGCAAGGCTATCCGATCGTGACGCGCGTACTCGAGCGCGTGGCACCAGCCTCTGCGGCGGACGATGTGTCCTTCTACGCAGTGCTCGACGACCAATGGCGCGCGACGGTGGAACGGGTCGAACGCCTGACGCCCACCATCGTTGAAGTCGTCGTACGCGCGCCTGCAGCGGCTGCGCGCTTCGAGCCCGGCCAGTTCTACCGGCTGCAAAATTATGAAGCGTTGGCCACGCGGGCCGATGGCACCAGCCTCACGATGGAAGGACTGGCGCTTACCGGCGCGTGGGTCGACGCCGAACG
>JBDTTY010000346.1:0-3791 GCA_040007975.1 Betaproteobacteria bacterium
TGTCGCAGACCGTGCGTTCGAATCTTGCCGAGGAATTCAACAAGATGACGATGCATGACGCCATTTCCACCGGCCGCGAGCGCATCACCAACGAAACCCGCCTCAAGGCCGCGCAGGATGCGAAGAACATCGGCGTCGAAGTCGTCGACGTGCGCCTGCGGCGGCTGGCGCTGCCCGGGGATGTCACCGGACCGGTCTACGCGCGAATGGAGTCCGAACGCCGACGTGTAGCCAACGAATTGCGCTCATTGGGCGGCGCCGAATCCGAACGGATCCGGGCGGATGCCGATCGGCAACGGCAGGTGATTCTGGCCGACGCCTATCGGCAGGCGCAGAAGATCAAGGGTGAAGGCGACGCCAAAGCGTCGGCTGTCTACGCGCAGGCCTACGGTCAAAATCCCGAGTTCTATTCGTTCTATCGCAGCCTCGAAGCGTACAAGTCCACATTTCGCGGCCGCAGTGACGTGATGGTGCTCGACCCCAGTTCCGAGTTCTTCCGGTATTTCAAACAGTCCGGATCGGCGGCGCGCGGCGCGCCCGCGAAGTAACGCGTCGTCGCCGGCGTGTCACGTGGAAGCGTTGTGGATTGCCTTCGCCATGGTGCTGATCATCGAGGGCATACTTCCACTGCTGGCGCCACGGGTTTGGCGTGAATCCTTCAGGCGGCTGGTCGATCTGTCCGACGGCCAACTGCGCTTCATCGGCCTGACTTCGATCACGATCGGCGCCATTTCTCTCGCCTTCTACTATGCGTAAGTGGCTGCTGCCCGAAGCAATCGTCGATGTTCTGCCGCCGGAGGCCGCGCGAGTCGAGGCATTGCGACGCGTCCTGCTCGATCACGTGCGCGGGCGCGGGTTTCGGTTGGTGCAACCGCCGCTGGTCGAATATCTCGAATCGTTGCTGACCGGTACCGGCCGCGATCTCGACCTGCTCACCTTCAAGACCGTTGATCCGTCGTCCGGGCGACTGCTCGGCATCCGCGCCGATACCACGCCGCAAGTGGCGCGCATCGACGCGCACGTACTGAACGAATCCGGCATCACGCGACTTTGTTATGCGGGCAGCGTCGTGCGCACGTCGGTTACCAGTCCCGGCGACACGCGCGAAGCCCTGCAACTTGGTGCCGAACTCTATGGGCATGCCGGCATCGCCGCCGACATCGAAGTGATGGGACTGCTGTTGTCGGTGCTGAATGCCGCCCGTGTGGGCGCATTGCATCTCGACCTTGGTCACGTTGGCGTCTATCGCGCATTGGCGCGCGTGGCAGGCCTCACGGGCAGCGGTGAAGGCGACGATGTCGAACTCTTTACCGCACTGCGCGACAAGGATGCGCCCTTGGTACACGATCTGACCGCAGCGTTGCCGGCCGAGCCACGCAAAGCGTTGCGCGCCTTGGCAACGCTGTACGGTCCGGCCGATGCCACATTGGCCGCGGCACGCCAGGCATTGCCACCGCTTCCGGACGTCACCGCGGCACTCGATTGTCTGGCCGCGCTGGCGGCTGCTGCCAACGTCGATGCCATCCATATCGATCTGGCCGATCTGCGGGGCTATCACTATTACAATGGGGCGACGTTTTCGGTCTTTGCCGAACGTGGCAGCGGTGCGGTCGTGGATTGCGGACGCGGTGGTCGCTACGATGGCGTTGGCCGCGCGTTTGGTCGCGCGCGCCCCGCCACGGGCTTCTCGCTCGATCTGCGCCGTCTGGCCGAACTCGCGCCGATCGTCGCCGACACCGCTATCATCACGGCGCCTGCTGGCAACGATGCGGCACTTGCGGCGGCAATCGTCGCGTTGCGCGAACGCGGCGAAGCCGTCGTGATCGCCCTGCCCGACGAAGTCGTAAATCAAGGTCGGCGCCTCGAGCGACGTGGTAACGAATGGCAACTGGTGGAGCGCTAAACGCTATGGGCAAGAACGTCGTCGTCATCGGCACCCAATGGGGCGATGAAGGCAAAGGCAAGATCGTTGACTGGCTCGCCGAAAGCGCAGCCGGGGTGGTGCGCTTTCAAGGCGGCCACAACGCGGGGCACACGCTGTGGATCGGCGGCAAGAAGACGGTATTACGCCTGATTCCGTCGGGCGCGCTGCATCCGGGGGTCGGCATTTTCATCGGCAACGGGGTCGTGCTGTCGCCCTCAGCATTGCTGCAGGAAATCGCTGAACTCGAAAGTGCGGGGGTGGAAATTCGCTCGCGCCTCAAGATTTCACCTGCGTGCCCGCTCGTCCTGCCGATTCACGTGGCGCTCGACCAGGCCCGCGAGGCCGCGATGGGCGAAACCAAGATCGGCACCACGGGTCGCGGCATCGGCCCCGCCTACGAAGACAAGATTGCACGACGTGCGCTGCGGGTGCAGGACCTGCTCGATCCCGCAAGCTTCACCACCAAACTCGAAGCGCTGCTTGATCTGCACAACTTCACGCTGGTGCACTACTACAAGCGCGATCCGGTGCCGTTTGCGGCCACGCGCGACGCGACGTTGGAGCTCGCCGTCGCGTTGACGCCGATGGTGGCTGACGTCGCCGCGCTGCTTCACGATGCTCGCGATCGCGGCGACTCGCTGCTGTTCGAAGGTGCGCAAGGCGCGCTGCTTGATATCGACCACGGGACGTATCCTTACGTCACCAGTTCCAACTGTATCGCGGGCGCCGCTGCACCCGGCAGCGGCATCGGCCCGCAGATGCTCGACTACGTGCTGGGCATCGTGAAGGCGTACACCACACGCGTGGGTACAGGCCCCTTCCCGACCGAACTTACCGATGACATCGGTGCCGGCCTCGCCAAGCGCGGCAAGGAATTCGGCTCTGTCACAGGACGCCCCCGCCGGTGTGGCTGGCTTGATCTTGCCGCATTGAAGCGTTCGGTGGAATTGAATGGCGTCGACGGCCTGTGTATCACAAAGCTCGACGTACTCGACGGCATGACGGAGATTCGTCTGGCCACGTCGTACACGGTGGATGGCAAGTCGGTGGCACGCATTCCCACCGGTGCAGAAGCGGTCGCGCGCTGCGTACCTGTCTACGAAACGATGCCGGGCTGGCAGACGTCCACCGTGGGCGTGAAGCGCTTCGACGCGTTGCCGGCCAACGCAATCGCCTATCTTCGGCGCATCGAGACGTTGAGTGGTGTGCCGATCGCCATGGTCTCCACCGGTCCGGATCGCGACGAAACGATTCTGGTGCACCATCCGTTCCACTAACGCGGCGCGCAACGACATTCAAACGACCGTTGCAAGGGGAAAGCAATGAGCCTGAAGGTCACCTGGGACGAATACAACGCGTTGGTCGAACGCCTCGCGCTGATCGTGCACGAAGCCGAATTCAAGTTCAATCCGATTATCTGCATCGCGCGTGGCGGCATGCGGGTCGGCGATGTGCTGTCGCGCATCTACGAGCAACCGCTGGCGATACTGTCCACGCATTCGTATTCGTCCGAAGGCGGCACGGTGCGCGGTGAATTGGTGATCGCCGAACATATGACCATGACTAAGCCACGGTTGGGCGATCGCATCCTGCTGGTCGACGACATGGTCGACTCGGGGCATACGCTCGAGGCGGTCTACAAGGAGTTGCCGCAGCGTTTTCCGCACATCACCGCGTTGAAAACCGCGGTGCTGTGGTGGAAGGCCTGTTCGGTGTTCAAGCCTGATTTTTTTGTCGAGTACCTGCCCGACAATCCGTGGATACACCAGCCGTTTGAAATTTACGACAACATGCAGCCGGAAGGCCTCAAGGCGCGCATGTCGCGTATGTCGCACTGAGCGTCCTTGCGCATCGGGCCGACGCCCAA
>JBDTTY010000347.1:0-3766 GCA_040007975.1 Betaproteobacteria bacterium
CACGAGTCCGCCCAGCTTCTTGAACCATTGCGCGTCGGATGCATTCAGCAGATTGTCGCGGACGAACGTGAAGAACAGCAGCAGGATGCAGACCGAGAATAGCGGCCCCACAAAATTGTGCAGATTTTTGGCGACGATCGCGAGCCACGAAAACAGCGTGTAACCGATCAGCGGCAATAAAACTCCCTTGCCAAAGAAAATGATCAGACCGGAAATCGCAAGGATCGTGAAGCAGATGGCGGTGGACCAATGCACCGCGCGCTCCCAATCGGAAAAGCGACGGATTTTTTTGCCGGTGAGGGGCGCATGCAACGGAACCGTGCCCTTAAGCCAATAGAAAACGCCCACGGCAAGAAACACGACCACGAGCGCCCAGCCACCGTAAACCGCAACCTTGCCGTCACGTATCGCACGCCATGTCTGACCCTGCGACTGGATCAGCACATTTGTTTCGCGACCCGGCAAGCTTGTGAACTGAGGTTCGCCGGAGCGAATTTCCTTCCAGACTGGTGCATTGTTCATCGGCTGGGACTTTTGCTGCTGCACCTGCGTGGCGGCCTCCTGTGCTTCCTTGGGCGAGACTGCAGGAGTTTGCGCCAGCACCGCGCACGCAGCGACCGCGCTGAGGCCACCCACAAGCCACTTCGCCGACACGGCGAGCGCATCACGCATCTGTACGCGCATCCTCAGCCTCCGATGCGTTTGTACTCGTTCTGATTCTGCGTACGCGCACGAACCTCGCGCTCCCATTTGTCCTTGTCGCCATTGAATGGCGCTGCGGCATACGGTGGCTCATCCGGCTTGCCCTGATAGGTACCCTGCTTGTAATCGACGACCTGCGGGCGCTCCCCGCACCCGGCGAGCATCGATGCGGCCATTACGCCAAACGCTACGGTGGCAACGCGCGTGATGTGCGCCATCATGATTTGGTGCCCCCCGGCGTGGCCGTGGGTTTGGGCGAGTCCGGACGTCCGTATGCCGTGCCCCAGCCCCAGACCTCACTGCCCTTGCCGCGCACCGTGGCGCGCTGCCGATAGATTTCGGCGATTGTGTCGCCATCACCTCCCAGCAGCGCCTTGGTCGCACACATTTCCGCGCACGCCGGCAACTTGCCTTCAGCGAGCCGGTTGCGGCCATACTTCTTGTATTCGGCCTCGGAGTTGTCCTTTTCCGGGCCACCGGCGCAGAACGTGCACTTGTCCATCTTGCCGCGCACGCCAAACGCGCCGGCCTGTGGAAATTGCGGTGCGCCAAACGGGCACGCATAGAAACAGTAACCGCAGCCAATGCACAGGTCTTTGTCGTGCAGCACAACGCCTTCCTGCGACCGGTAAAAGCAATCGACCGGACACACAGCCATGCATGGCGCATCCGAGCAATGCATGCAGGCGACAGATACGGATCTTTCGCCGGGGACGCCATCGTTGATCGTGACCACGCGGCGGCGATTGACCCCCCAAGGGATATCGTTTTCCTGCTTGCACGCGGTGACACAGCCGTTGCACTCGATGCAGCGCTCGGCATCACACAGAAATTTCATTCGGGCCATGGTTTCGTTCCCCTCAGGCTTTCTTGGCGACCTGGCAAAGCGTCGTCTTGGTTTCCTGCATCATCGTCACGGCATCGTAGCCGTACGTGGTGGCAGTGTTGACTGCCTCCCCACGCACAATCGGCGCCGCGCCCTCGGGGTAGAACTCGAGCAGGTCTCGGCCCTGCCACCAGCCCGCGAAGTGGAACGGGATGAAGGTGGTGCCGGCGCCGACCCGATCGGTCACCTGTGCCTTGACCGAGATCTTGGCGCCCGTGGGCGACAGCACCCAGACGTATTCACCATCGATGATGCGACGATCGTTGGCATCCTTGGGATTGATCTCGATGAAATTTTCCTGCTGCAATTCGGCGAGCCACGGATTGGATCGTGTCTCGTCGCCGCCACCTTCGTATTCGACCAGGCGGCCGCTCGTCAGAACCAGGGGGAATTTCTCGGCGACCTTGTCGGCGACGTTCTTCTCCTGAATGCTCTTGAACTGGGTCGGCAGCCGCCAAAACGTCTTCTTGTCGTCGTGCGTCGGGTATTTCGCCACCATGTCCGGCCGCGGCGAATAAAGCGGCTCGCGGTGTTGCGGGATTCCATCCGGGAAGTTCCAGACGACAGCGCGTGCTTTCGCGTTGCCGAATGGATGGCAGCCATGCTTCATGGCCACGCGCTGGATGCCGCCGGACAGGTCGGTTTTCCAGTTCTTGCCTTCGGCCGCCTTACGCTCTGCTTCCGTCAATTCATCCCACCAGCCGAGCTTCTTCAGGAGCACATGGTCGAATTCGGGATAACCCGTCGTGAGATCGCCACCCTTTGGATATGAACCGTCTTCCGCGAGCAGCGATACGCCGTCCCGCTCGACGCCGAAGTTGGCGCGGAAACAGCCGCCGCCGTCCATGACGTGTCGCGACGTCTGGTACAGGTTGGGCGATCCGGGGTGTTTGATTTCCGCGGTTCCGTAGCAGGGCCAAGGCAATCCGAAGTAGTCGCCGTCGCACGGGCCGCCGCGAGCGCGCAGCGACTTCACGTCGAATGTCGACATGTTCTTCATGTGCAATTTGAGGCGCTCCGGCGACTGGCCGGTGTAGCCGATCGTCCACGTGCCGCGGTTGATCTCCTTCAGGATGGACTCAGGGGTCGGCTCGTCCCATCCGTCCTTGTCCTTGATCATCTCGTAGTTCTTGGTCAGCTCCTTGTCGAAGCCGAATTTCTTCGCGAACGCGACCATCAGTGTGTGATCGGGCTTCGATTCGAACAGCGGCTCGATGACCTTCTCGCGCCACTGCAACGAGCGGTTCGACGCCGTCACCGATCCTGACGTCTCGAACTGCGTGGCCGCCGGCAGCAGGTACACGCCGTCCTTGCGGACCATCGCGCACATCGCCGCGGTCGCCGACGGGTAGGGGTCGATCACCACCATGAGGTCGAGTTTCTTCATCGCCTCGATCATGTCAGTGCCGCGTGTTTGACTGTTGGGCGCATGCCCCCAATAGACCATCGCCCGCAGATTGGGACCCTGGTCGATGACGTCGTTCGGATACATGACGCCGTCGATCCAGCGCGACACTGTGGTGCCGGGCTTTTCCATCATGCCTTCGGCGTACTGCTTCTTGATCCATTCGTAGTCCACGCCCCAGACGCCGGCCCAGAATTTCCAGGAACCGGTGGCAAGGCCGTAGTAGCCGGGAAGCGAATCCGGATTGGGGCCGATATCGGTCGCGCCCTGCACATTGTCGTGACCGCGGAAGATGTTGGCGCCTCCGCCCGACACGCCGACGTTGCCGAGTGCGAGCTGCACGATGCACGAGGCGCGCACCATCGCGTTGCCGATCGTATGCTGCGTCTGGCCCATGCACCACACGAGTGTCGACGGCCGGTTCTTGGCCATCATCTCGGCAACCTTGGCCATCTGGGCTTCAGTCACGCCACACACTTCCTCGACCTTGTCGGGCGTCCATTTGGCCATGACGTCGGCTTTGACCTTGTCCATGCCATAGACTCGGTCGTTGATGTACTGCTTGTCTTCCCAGCCGTTCTTGAAAATGTGATACAGCATTCCGAACAGGAACGGGATGTCGGTGCCGGAGCGGATGCGCACGAACTCGTCTGCCTTCGCCGCCGTGCGCGTGAAACGCGGGTCGACGACGATCATCTTGGCGCCGTTCTCCTTGGCATGCAGCATGTGCAACATCGACACCGGATGCGCTTCGGCTGCATTGCTGCCGATGT
>JBDTTY010000348.1:0-3752 GCA_040007975.1 Betaproteobacteria bacterium
TCGAGGCGGCGAGAGTCGAAGCGGAGCAGATCGAGGCGGCAAGAGTCGAAGCGGAGCAGATCGAGGCGGCGAGAGTCGAAGCAGCCAAACTCGACGCGGCCCGGATTGAAACCGAACGGCTTGAAACCGAGATAACGGCTATTGTCGAAGCTGAAGCTGAAGCCGAGGCTGCAGCTGCAACGATCAAGTCCGCCTATGCGGGTGACGAGATTGCGGCGACACCTGTTGCCGTGCCCCTGATCCCATCGATGGCCAATGATGACGAACGATGGGTGGCGGCGGCGGAAGAAATTCGCATGCAGGTGCTGCAGCGCATTGACCTCTTCACCGATACGGGCTTACGCGACCAGTTGAGCGAGCGGCTGCAGCCCATTGCAGACCGCGCCAGTGCCGATCTGGTGGCGGCGATCAACCGGCATGTCGGCGACCTGTTGCGAACCTATGTCGCCGAGGCCATCGAACGCGAAATCGAACGGTGGCGCCGGGATCATTGACGGGCGGCGTCGAGTCGATGGTCATTGGCAGCGATTACCGCAATGCATGGGGTCCGTCCGAACCTCGGGTATTGCGCACCACCCGACGCGTGCTAGACTGATTCCATGTTGACCGTGCAATCGATGTCGCCGTCTCGCCTGCGCGCCTATGCGTATGCGTTTTATTTCTGGGGGTACATCCCAGAGGGGCAGTCGCGACCGTAACTTTCCGGCAACAGCAGCAAGGAATTCACGAATCGGGCGGCCCCAGGGGCCGCCCGGTTTTTTTTTGCAATTCGAATCGGCACAAGGAGCATCAGCATGGTGATCGTCATGCAGCAGGGCGCCGGCGTTGCGGATGTGGCGGCAGTCGAGGCGCGCATACGAGCGGAAGGCCTCGATGTCCACATTTCGCGCGGTACGGAGCGAACGTTGATCGGCGCAGTGGGCGACGAGCGCAAGCTTTCGCCGGCGATGTTCGAAACGCTGCCGGGGGTCGAGCGCGCGCTGCATATCGTCAAACCCTACAAGCTGGTGGCACGTGAGTGGCAACGCTCGAGCAGCGTCGTGCAGGTGCGTGGGATTCCGGTGGGCGGCGACGCGGTGCAGATGATCGGCGGGCCATGTTCAGTGGAGACGGCGCCACAGATGGAGGCCGCGGCCGCTGCCGTCGCGGCCGCAGGGGCGCGCATGATGCGTGGCGGCGCATTCAAGCCACGCACCAGTCCGTATGCGTTTCAGGGTGCTGGCGTGGACGGACTCAAGTTGCTGACCGAGGCGGCCAAGCGCCATGCGTTGCCGGTGGTGACCGAGTTGATGGACGTGCGGATGCTCGAGACATTTCTGCGGGAAGGCGTGGATGTCATCCAGATCGGCACGCGCAACATGCAGAACTTCGATCTGTTGAAGGAGGTCGGTCGGGTCGACGTACCGGTGATCTTGAAACGCGGCATGAGTGCCACGATCAGCGAATGGTTGATGGCGGCCGAATACATCGCGGCAGGCGGCAATCACCGCATCATTCTGTGCGAACGCGGTATTCGTACGTTCGAGACAGCCTATCGCAATGTGCTTGATGTGACGGCGATCCCGGTACTGAAACGCGAAACCCACCTGCCGGTAATCGTGGATCCGTCGCATGCAGGCGGCAAGGCATGGATGGTGCGCGCACTGGCCAGTGCCGCCGTTGCCGCAGGTGCCGACGGCCTGCTGGTCGAAGTGCATCCCGTTCCTGCCGAGGCGTGGTGCGACGCGGATCAGGCGCTGACGCCGATCGAATTTGCAGCGTTGATGGATCAGCTCGACGCTGTTGCGCGTGCAGTCGGCCGCACGCTGGATCGCGGCTTGCGCGCCGGGTCACCGATGCGCGAAGCGTCGCCACCATCGATGGTCGCCATCGCATGAATACAGGCAACTGTTGCCGGCAACGCGAATGCGCTAGATTGCGGGAATGTTTGAACTAGCAGGCGTCACGCATCGTTACGGCAACGTCACGGCGGTCACCATTGCCGCATGGCGCTCGGCTGCGGGCGAAGCGTGGTTGCTCGAAGGGCCTTCCGGTTGTGGGAAGTCGACGGTGTTGCACATTCTTGCGGGGCTGCTCATGCCCACGGTCGGCGATGTGCATGTCGCCGGCGCTGATTTGCGAATGATGAACGAGAGCACTCGCGATCGTTGGCGTGGACGCACGATCGGACTCGTTTCGCAGCGCCTGCATCTCGTGCACGCGCTGCGGGTAAGGGACAATCTTGCGCTGGCCCAGACGCTCGCCGGTGCGCCCGTCGATCAGGACCGCATCACGGCGCTACTGCAAGCGGTGGGCGTGGCGGACCTGGCCCACCGTTACCCGCGCCAACTGTCGCAAGGGCAGGCGCAACGCGTGGCAATCGCACGCGCTGTCATCAACCGTCCCGCGTTGCTGCTGGCGGATGAACCAACGGCCAGTCTCGATGATGCACATGCGGCGCAAGCGCTCGAACTGCTGCGTGCGCAGGCCCTCGAAGCGGGTGCCACGCTGGTGGTGGCGTCGCACGATCATCGCGTGCGGCCGTTGCTGCCGCATGTTCTATCGTTGCCCGCGCGCATGCATGCCGTGCCAGCCTAGGCTCCACCAATGAACATTGTGCGCCTGGCCTTGGCCTACGTGCGTCGGCGACCGTTGTCGACGGCGTTGGTGGTGATGTTGCTTGCGCTCGGCGTGGCCGTCGTCACGCTGACGCTGTTGCTCACGCACGAACTCCAGCAGCGCCTGTATCGCGACGCCGCCGGCATCGATCTCGTGGTCGGTGCCAAAGGCAGCCCGTTGCAGCTCGTGCTTGCCGGCGTGTATCACGTCGACGTTCCGCCCGGCAACATTCCGCTGACTGCGATCGCGCAGTTGCGTGCCAATCCGATGGTGGCGAGCGTCATTCCCTTGTCGCTCGGCGACAATCTGCGCGGGTTTCGGATCGTGGGCACCGAGCACGCATTGATTGCGCTGTATGGCGCACATTTGGCGCACGGTGCGCCCTGGACCAAGCCGCTCGAGGCCGTGTTGGGCAGCGAGGTGGCCCGCACCACCGGGCAGTCGGTGGGGGAGACGTTTACCGGCGCGCACGGACTGGCATCCGGCGGCGGAGCGCATGAGGACGCGCAGTATCACGTGACCGGCATTCTGGCACCATCCGGTACGGTTCTAGACCGACTCGTCTTGACCGGCATCGACAGCGTGTGGGAGGTGCATGCGCATCACGAGCCCGCGGCAATGGGCGCGGCCCGTCACGATACCGATGCCGTGGAGCGCGAGGTGACGATGGCGCTGGTCCAATTCAAAACCCCATTGGCGGCCGCAGGATTGGCGCGTTCAATCAACAAGGACACGGAATGGGTCGCGGCCTCGCCCGCCTTTGAGACGGCAAGGCTGCTGACCGTCTTCGGCGCGGGCGTGGATCTCATCCGTGCCTTCGCGCTGGTACTGATGGGCGCAGCGGCGTTGATGCTGTTCGTTGCGCTGGCGCAGGCGCTGGAAGATCGACGCTACGACCTCGCGATTCTGCGTACACTGGGCGCCACGCGCTGGCAGGTCGCCGGGGTATTGATGATCGAGAGTCTGCTGCTTGCATCCGTGGCAACAGTCGTAGGTGTGGTTGTTGCGCATGGCGCGGCACTGGCGATCGGGCGCTGGCTGCCGGACGCCGCACCATTGGCGGCAGCGGCATGGCGATGGTTGCCGATGGAATGGGCCGTGGTGGCGCTGGCGCTGGGCGCCGGTATACTCTGCGCACTTTGGCCCGCGTGGCG
>JBDTTY010000349.1:0-3746 GCA_040007975.1 Betaproteobacteria bacterium
GACGCGGATCGGGGTATTCGAGGATGGGTAGTAGCGCCATAGCTTGCCAAATGCAGGTGCCGGATGCAGAATCCCTGTTAAGTCCTTATTTTGCGGCGATTTAGGACGATGTCTTTAGGATGACGGAAGGCCCGTCAACAGAAGGCGCGCACGTCCGATACGGAAGAGGCGTTATGCTTCAACAGTTTACCACAGGGAAGCGCGTCACTCTGATCCTCGCCGCTGCGGCTTTGCTCGCCGGCGCGCTCGGCGCATCCGCGCAGGCTCCGGCCATTGCCGACAAGGCGCCGGAAAGCTACACGGTGGTCAAGGGTGACACGCTCTGGGCAATCTCCGGCAAGTTCCTGAAAGACCCGTGGCGTTGGCCCGACATCTGGCGGATTAATCGCGACGAAATCAAGAACCCGCATCTCATCTACCCGGGCGATGTGATCCGCCTCGTCATGGTCGACGGTCAGCCCCAATTGACGCTCGCGCGCAATGCCAACACCGTCGTCGTGTTGCCGACCGAACGCATCACGCCGATCGTCGAAACAGCGATCCCCAGCATTCCGCCGCGTGACATCGAGCCGTTCCTGACGCGGCCTCTGATTACAGGCCCCGGCGCGCTCGACAATGCGGCGCAGATTTTGCGCGGCCGCGGTGACGAACGTGTGGTCCGCGGCACCGGTGACATCGTCTACGTCGTGGGCATCGATCCGAAGGCCGGCGACTACTGGTACATCTATCGCCCGGTGGGTGCCATTCTCAATATCGACAGCACCGAGGTGCTGGGCTACGAAAATCGCTTTCTTGGTACTGCTCGCGTGGAAAAGTTCGGCGACCTGGCGACCGTTCGCATCGAGTCTGCTGTGCAGGAAATCCAGGTGGGCGACCGCATGATTCCGGCGCCGCGTGACGTATTGGTCAACTACGCACCGCATGCGCCGGACAAGCCTGTCAATGCCCGCATTCTGCGCGTGCCCTTCGACAACATCGAAACGGCGCGCGGTGGTGTGGTGACGATCGACAAGGGCACGGCGGATGGCCTCGAGCCCGGTCATGTACTGGCGATCTATCGGGTGATCGCGCCGATTCTTGATCCGCGGCCATCGTCGCAGCAGACGATCATCCTGCGCTTCCTCGACCCGACGACGGTGTTCACCCCGCGCGAATATCTGCAGCCGGCCGACGAGCGAACGGGACTGCTCTTCGTCTTCCGCACGTTCGATCGCGTGTCGTTCGGGCTGGTCATGAATTCCACCGACACGATTCGCCCCGGCGACTGGGCGCGCAAGCCCTAAGCGCCCGCCGCCTCCCGTTCAGCGGTTCGTCTGATTGCCGGCGCGTAGCCGTCGGCGCATCGTCTGCTTCCAATGGAATCCGCATCCTCTCCTGCGGCTTGGGCCGAACTCGCCCACAAGGGCCTGCCCCCGGCTGCGATGGCCCTGCTGCTGCGTGCCTTCGGCGACCCCGAGGCGGTGCTGGGGGCGTCGCGCGCCCGATTGGCCGCGGTGGTACCTACGGGTGCCGTAGAGCGCCTGCTGGCGCCCGTGGACGCGGATTCGCTCGCCCGTACGCTGGCGTGGCTGGCCGAACCGGGGCACGAACTAATCGCGTGGGACGATCCGGACTATCCGCAGGCGCTGCTCGAACTCGGCCATGCGCCGCCAGTGCTGTATTTCACCGGTCGCCGCGCGGTCCTCAACCGGCCGGGACTGGCGATCGTCGGCAGCCGCCATGCCACGCCCCAGGGTGAAGAAAATGCC
Source organism: Betaproteobacteria bacterium (assembly GCA_040007975.1). GTDB lineage: Bacteria > Pseudomonadota > Gammaproteobacteria > Burkholderiales > Casimicrobiaceae > VBCG01. The sequence continues at coordinate 1,749 of JBDTTY010000349.1, forward strand.
ACGGCATTTGCGCATGCGCTGGCGGACGCGGGATTCACGATCGTGTCAGGTCTGGCCCAGGGAATCGATGCGGCCGCGCATGTCGGTGCGTTGCGCGGTGTAGGGTCCACCATCGCTGTGGTCGGCACGGGGCTCGATCGGGTCTATCCGGCGCGCCATCGTGCACTCGCCCACGCCATCGCGGCTAGTGGCGGGCTGCTCTCCGAGTTTCCGCCAGGCACTTCGCCGTTACCGTTCAACTTTCCGCGTCGCAATCGATTGATCGCGGGGCTCGCGCGGGGCGTGCTGGTGGTCGAGGCCGCGCTGTCGTCCGGTTCGTTGATCACGGCGCGACTGGCCGGCGATGCAGGGCGCGAAGTGTTCGCCATTCCCGGGTCCATTCACTCGCCGTTGGCGCGCGGGTGTCATCGACTGATCCGCGACGGCGCCAAGCTCGTGGAAACCGCGCAGGACATCCTGGATGAGCTGGGATCGACGTCGCGCGCAGCATCCGCCCGTCCAAATGCGACTCCATCGCATCCGTTACTGGACGCGCTAGGCCAGGATCCTGCCGATGTCGACGCGCTTTGTACACGCACCGAACAGCCCGTCGCCGCCGTTCTCGAAGCACTTGTATTACTCGAACTCGAGGGCCATGTAACAGCGTTGCCGGGCGGGCGTTGGCAACGGCGGCCAAACCCGTGAGCCTCGCGGGCGTGCGGGCGCGAGCGCGCGTAGGCGCGCGTTGGGACCTCGTCCGAAGCAGGTTTCTTGCCCGGGTCATGCGACCACGGGTAGTATCGGCGTCCCTTTGACCCGGCCATCCGGTTGAGAGTCCCTTGTCCAAAACCCTGATCATCGCCGAGAAGCCCTCCGTAGCCACCGATATTTCGAAGGCACTGGGCGGCTTCACGCGTCACGACGACTACTTCGAGAGCGACCAGTTCGTGCTGTCGTCGGCAGTCGGCCATCTGCTCGAGATCGGCATGCCCGAGGAGGAAGAGGTCAAGCGCGGCAAGTGGACGTTTGCCCATCTGCCGGCCGTGCCGTCCAAGTTTGCATTGAAGCCGATCGAGAAAAACGAAAACCGGCTGAAGACGCTGTTGAAGCTGATCAAGCGCAAGGATGTCAGCGCACTGGTCAACGCCTGCGACGCAGGTCGCGAAGGCGAACTGATCTTTCGCTACATCGCGCAGTTTGCGAAGACCAGCAAACCGATCAAGCGACTGTGGCTGCAGTCGATGACCACGGCCGCCATCCGCGACGGCTTTGCGAAACTGCGCACCGACGAGGCGATGCTGCCGCTTGCCGATGCCGCCGTGTGCCGTTCGGAGGCCGACTGGCTTGTCGGCATCAACGGCACGCGTGCGATGACCGCGTTCAACTCGAAGTCCGGCGGCTTTCAGCTCACCACCGTCGGTCGCGTGCAAACGCCCACGCTCGCCATTCTGGTCGACCGCGAAGCCAAGATCCGCGCCTTTCGCCCGCGCGATTATTGGGAAGTGATGGGCACGTTTCGCGCTGCGGCAGGGGAATACACCGGTCGCTGGTTCGACGAAAAATTCAGGAAGAACGAGGATGATCCCGACGCTCGCGCCGAGCGACTGTGGAACGAAGCGCGCGCACGTACAATCGAGGCCGCATGCACCGGCCAGCCCGGCATCGTGTCGGAGGAATCGAAGCCCACAACGCAGAGCCCGCCACTCCTGTACGACTTGACGAGTTTGCAGCGCGAGGCCAATGGCCGCTTCGGCTTCTCGGCACGCACGACGCTGTCACTGGCGCAGGCTTTGTACGAAAAGCACAAAGTGCTGACGTACCCGCGTACCGACGCCCGCGCACTGCCCGAGGACTACATCGGCACCGTCAACGCCACGCTGGAGGAATTGGCAGCATCCAACGCGTTTGGCGGCTTTGCGCGCGAGATCATCAAGAAGAAATGGGTGCGTCCCAACAAGCGCATCTTCGACAACAGCAAGATCTCGGACCACTTCGCAATCATCCCCACGCTGGTGGCGC
>JBDTTY010000350.1:0-3738 GCA_040007975.1 Betaproteobacteria bacterium
GCTGCTCGCGTTGGCTGGCGCCGCGTGGTACGCCGCCCAACCGCCGGTGGTCGCGGTGCAAACGACGCCCGTGATCACCACCTATCCGTCGCAGCAATTCGTGCTGCTCAATGCAACCGGTTACGTCGTGGCTCAGCGCAAAGCCGCAATTTCATCCAAGGCCACCGGCCGCCTCGAATGGCTTGGTGTGGCGGAAGGGTCGGTGGTCAAGGCTGGCGACGTCATCGCGCGCATCGACGCGCGCGACGTCAACGCGCAGTCCGAGGCCGCTGCCGCCAATGTTGTTGCCGCCAATGCGGCGCTCGTGCAGGCCCAGGCGGAGGAACGCGACGCGCTCGTGCAGCTGAAGCGCGCCCAGGATCTCCTTGCCAAGAATTTTGTGTCAGAGGCCTCCGTGGATACCGCCAAGGCGCGCGCCGACCGTGCAGTGGCCGGCGTTGCCAACGCGCGCGCCACCGTCGCGTCGGCACAGGCTACATCGCGTAACGCAATGGTGTCCGTCGACTACACGGTCATTCGCGCGCCGTTCGATGGTGTGATCCTGTCCAAAAGCGCCAATGTCGGCGATCTGGTCACGCCGTTTTCGAATGCGACGGACTCCAAAGGTGCCGTCGTGTCGATGGCCGACATGAGCACGCTCGAAGTCGAGGCCGACGTCGCGGAGTCAAGCCTGTCCAAGATCAAGGTCGGGCAGCCCGCCGAGATCGTTCTCGACGCGTTGCCGGATACGCGCTTTCGTGGCCGTATCAGCCGCGTGGTGCCCACGGTGGACCGCGCGAAAGCGACCGTGATGACCAAGGTGAAATTCGACGTGATCGATCCGCGGATCCTGCCTGAAATGAGCGCCAAGGTCAGTTTTCTGGCGCAGGAGGTGACGCCGGAGCAGCAAAAGCCGTTGCTGGCCGTGGCCAGCGATGCGCTGGTCCAGCGCGATGGCCGCACCGTCGTATTCGCGATTCGGGACGGCCGCGCGGTGGCGGTGCCCGTGACCGCCGGACAGAAGATCGGCGACGTGACCGCGATTGTCGGTGCCGTGAAAAGTGGCGAGAAGACGGTGGCCAGGCCCGATGCCGCAATCGTCAGCGGCACGCTCGTCAAGGTCGCGAAATAATCCCGTGGCCGATGCTGCCATCGCGTCGGTAATCGCTGCCCCAACTGCCGACAACGTGCTGGTGGCAGTGCGCGCGCTGTCCAAGTACTACACGCGCGGTGACCAGATCATTCCGGTACTGGTGGATATCAATCTCGACGTCGACGTGGCGGATTACATCGCGTTGATGGGGCCCTCGGGGTCGGGCAAGTCCACGCTGCTCAATCTCATTGCCGGCATCGACAAGCCGTCGTCGGGCGAAATTTGTGTGGCGGGTGTGGACATCGCGCAACTCACCGAGGGAGAGCTTGCGGCTTGGCGCGCCGAGCATGTCGGCTTCATCTTCCAGTTTTACAATCTGATGCCGGTACTTACCGCGTTCCAGAATGTCGAACTGCCGTTGCAATTGACCGACCTGTCGCGCCGCGAACGACGCGAGCGGGTCGAGACCGCGATGGCGCTGGTGGGCCTGTCGGACCGGGCGACGCACTATCCAAATGAATTATCGGGTGGCCAGCAGCAGCGGGTCGCCATTGCGCGCGCGTTGATCACCGATCCGACGCTGATCGTCGCCGACGAGCCCACCGGCGATCTCGATCGCACCACAGCCGAGGAAATCCTGGGCCTGTTGGAACGGCTCAACGGCGAGCTGGGCAAGACCATCATCATGGTCACGCATGATCCCAAGGCGGCGGAACACGCGCGCCGCCTCGTGCATCTCGAAAAGGGTGTGCTGGTCGACTGACCTGCATCGAACACCATGTTTGTCGTCTCGCTCGTCCTGCGCAACGCGCTTCGCCACAAATTGCGGACCACGCTGACGATGGTCGGCATCATCGTCGCCATCGTCGCCTTCGGACTGCTGCGCACGATCGTTGACGCGTGGTATGCGGGAGCCGAGGCCACGTCCTCCGCGCGTCTCATCACGCGTAACGCCATCTCGCTGGTGTTCTCGTTGCCGCTCAACTACGCGCAGAAAATTCGTCAGGTCGAGGGCGTGTCGGCGGTATCGTGGGCCAACTGGTTCGGGGGCGTCTACATCAAGGAAAGCAATTTCTTTCCCCAGTTTGCGGTGGATGCCGCGACGTATCTCGACATGTATCCCGAGTACCTATTCAAGCCGGAGGAAAAGAAGGCCTTTCTGGTCGACCGGCAGGGCGCGGTCGTCGGCCGCAAACTCGCCGACGAGTACGGGTGGAAGATCGGTGATCAGATTCCGTTGCGCGGCACGATCTATCCTGGCACCTGGACTTTTACGTTGCGCGGCATCTATGACGGCGCCGGCGCCAAGGTGGACGAAACGCAGTTTCTGTTTCATTGGCAATTGTTGAATGAATCGGTCAAGGTGCGCTTTCCGCGTCGCGGCGATCAAGCTGGCGTCTATATCGTCGAAATTCGCGATCCGGGGCAGGCGGCCGAAGTCTCGGGCCGGATCGACAGCACCTTCAAGAACTCGCTGGCGGAGACGCTGACCGAAACCGAAAAGGCATTTCAGTTGGGTTTCGTCGCCATGACCGAGGCGATCCTGGTGGCCATTCAGGCGGTGTCGTTTGTCGTGGTCATCATCATCATGGCGGTGATGGCCAATACGATGGCGATGACGGCACGCGAGCGTTATTCCGAGTACGCAACGATGAAGGCACTGGGCTTCGGCGGGGGCTTCGTGGCGATGTTGATCGTGACCGAATCGGTGGGGATGGCACTGATGGGGGGATTGATTGCGATCGTGCTGACCATCCCGATCGCCGATGCGTTTGGCAGCGCAATGGGCACGCTCTTTCCCATTTTCTTTGTGTCCCGCGAGACGATGCTGATGCAAATCGGCGCGGCGCTGGTCGTCGGCCTGGTGGCGTCTGCCGTGCCGGCGTGGCGAGCGAGTCGCATCCGTATTGTCGACGGCCTGCGTGCGGTCGCATAGGGGCAGCACAGAGTGACCGGCATTCCCATTTCATATATCGCGCGCAATTTGATGGCGCGCAAGTTGACGACGCTGCTGACGGCCGGTGGCATGGCGCTGGTCGTCTACGTCTTCGCCACGGTGCTGATGTTGGCGGCGGGCCTGCGCGAAACGCTGGTTGGCACGGGCCAACCCGATAACGTGATCGTGATCCGCAAAGGCTCGCAGACAGAAGTGCAAAGCGGGGTCGATCGCAACTCGGCAGCCATTGTCGAGAGTCTGCCAATGATTGCCACCGGCGCGGATGGCACGAAGATCGTATCGAAGGAACCTGTCGTGCTGATTAATCTGCCGAAGCGCGAATCGGGCAAGCCATCCAACGTGGTGATCCGAGGCGTCACGGAACACGGTCTCACGCTGCGCCCGCAGGTCAAGCTGGTGGAAGGCCGGATGTTTCGGCCGGGAACTTCGGAAATCATCGCGGGCAGTGCCGTTGCATCGGGCTTTCGGGGTGCCGCGATCGGCGAAACGCTACGCTTCGCGCAGCGCGATTGGACTGTGGTTGGCGTTTTCGATGCGGGCCGCACGGGTTTCAATTCCGAAATCTGGGGCGATGGCGAGCAGTTGTTGCAGGCATTTCGACGCGTGTCGTTTTCCGCCGTCATCTTCCGGTTGGCGGACTCGGACCGCTTCGACGCCGTCAAGCTGGAGATCGAGGGAGATCCACGTCTTCAACTCGAGGTCAAGCGCG
>JBDTTY010000351.1:0-3709 GCA_040007975.1 Betaproteobacteria bacterium
CGCCTTGATTCACGGCGACGGCGGTGTCGTTGACGACCTTGAGGAACGGCACCACGCCTTGCGATTTGCCGTTCGTGCCCTTGATATGCGAGCCCATCGCGCGGACGTTGGTCCAGTCATTGCCCAAGCCGCCGGCAAATTTGGACAGCAGCGCATTTTCCTTGATTGCTTCGTAGATGCCGTCGAGATCGTCGGCGACTGTCGTGAGATAGCACGAGGACAACTGCGAGCGATGCGTGCCCGAGTTAAACAGCGTGGGCGTGCTGGACATGAAGTCGAACGAGGACAGGATGTTGTAGAACTCGATGGCACGTGCTTCGCGGTGCACTTCGTTCAACGACAGGCCCATCGCCACGCGCATGAAGAAACATTGCGGCAGTTCGAAGCGACGTCCGCCCGCATTGCCGTGCATCGCATACTGGTCGACGAGGAAATAGCGGTCGTACAACGTTTGCAGGCCGAGATAGCCAAATTGCTGGTCGCGCTCGGGCTTCAACGCGGCACCGAGCTTGGCCATGTCGAATTGCAGCAGCGCTTCGTTGAGGAGGCCGATCTTCACGCCGTGCTTGATGAAGCGCGGGAAATATTCGGGATATTTGGCCACCATGTCGCCCTGCGTGGCCTCTTCGCCCAACGCTTCGAAGCGCAACGCGTCCAGCAAGAGGCGCGCGGTGACGTACGAGTAGGCGGGCTCCTTCTCGATCAGCGCGCGGGCGGACAGCACCACGCCCTTGCGGACTTCTTCAACCGCCACGCCGTCGTATAGGTCCTTGAGCGTGGCTTTGAGAATGCGCTCGGGTTCGACGTCGGCCAGACCGGCGCAGGACTCTTTGACCAGCGCGGTGAGCCGATCCATGTCCAGTGGCTTCTTGACGCCGTTGTCGGTGACATTGATCGCGTGCTCGGCAACCTTGCCTTTGCCCTTGGACTGCGCACGCTCCTGCGAACGGCGCTCGCGGTACAGCACATAGGCTCGGGCGACTTCATGCTCGCCGCCGCGCATCAGCTGCAGTTCGACCTGATCCTGGATTTCCTCGATGTGGATGGCGCCGCCTTCGGGCTTGCGCTTGACCAGCGCGGCCACCACACCGTCGGTGAGCAACGTGACCTGCTCGCGCACGCGTGCGGAGGCGGCCCCCTGGCCCCCGTTGATGGCAAGAAACGCCTTGGTCATCGCGATGGTGATCTTGGAGGGCTCGAAGGACACCACCGAACCATTGCGGCGGATCACCTTGTATTGGGCGAAGCGGGGGTCGGCACCGCTCGTCACTGGACTGCCAGGCTCTCCCACAATCAGGTCCCGCGGCGGCGTGGCGGAAGCATGGGGGGAGGGCGCGCTGGCGGTTTGCATGGGTGAATCTCCTGTCGTTTTCTTGTCGTTGTGGCGCTAATTGCGAGTTTCACGCGCGGCCGTGGCATATGTCGCAAACCCACGCCGGGCGCGGGATTCCGGATGACCGGTGATGGCCTTCCCCGGGGGCGGTCGGGGTTGTCCACCGTGCTGCGACTCCGGCGAGTCGGAATCCGCTTGTAAATCAGAATCTACTATATCTTGTGTTCAAGTGCCTGATGAACACCAAGCATAGTGGCTAGGGGGCGGTCCTGCAAGGAATTTTTGTGCACAGGGGGCCTTGACTCAAACCACAAGAGAAGGCGCGCCTTCCGGGCCGATTGGACCAGGCTATGCAGGGACAATCCACCGGTTGTGCACCGGGTTGTCCCCCAATATGACAGCCGACGAACGGCGCGCCGACGTTGCAGAATTGCCACAGTGGTTTTGGGCCGCCCGCCACCACGCGGTTCGCTTGAGACGAAAGCCGCGTTCACGATCCTGTGCGGAAACCCCGTAGGCGAGGCATCAGCCTCGCGCGGCCTCAGCCCGCCCCTGCACCCGGGTGCATAAGCCGTTCAGACGTCTGGCAGCGCAAACAATCGCGTGCCAGCAATGGCCACCCGGGTTTCCCCTTGCGCGGGGCGGATCATGGCGAGGCCGGTGAAGCTGCCGAAGGCGGGCAGGATCGCGCGCCGCGGACCGATCACGAAGCAGGGCAGTCGGGCGGACATTTCGGCAGCACCAGACATGCGCACGCCAGGATGCACGTGTCCACAAAGCGCGTAGCCGGTGGGTGGTTCAGTGGGCAGATGGCACGCGAGGAAGGGGGCCAGCGGATGGGGCTCGGCCACCACATCAATGTTCCATGCAGGCGGCGGATTACCCGCGTGGTCGTCATGGTTGCCACGAATCAGCAGCAGTTGTAACGCAGCGTGTTGGTCGCGCCATGTACGAAACGCGACATCCAGCGCATCGACACGACCAGCCGCGGCGTGCAGGAAGTCACCCAGCACCACGAGTCGTTGCGCGTTGGTGGCAACAATCAATGCGGTGAGACGCGCGAGATCGGTGCGCGTGCTGCCTTGTGGCACCGGAATGCCGCCGGCGCGAAATGCCGCCGCCTTGCCGAGGTGCACGTCGGCTACGAACAGCGTGGCGGTGCGCGTCCACAACAGGGCGCGATCGGCGAGCAGTTGGACATGCTCACCGGCCAGCGATACGGCGTACGTGGTCGCGCTCGCTATCTTGGTGCGCGCGTCGGGGGACGTCAGTGGCAGTTCGGAATTCCACATTGTGAGACTGATCGTAGGACGCCTTTTCAACAGCGGATTCGCGGCGTGAAACTGTCGATGAAGAATCGTTGCTTGCGATGACGTACCGGTGCAAACTCAACGTACTCCGATTGTAGCCGCACGGATGCGCTCGACACTTTGAATCGAGCGTGACGCAGTGCGCCACTGTGCATACTCATGCCTCGCTTTTCTGCCAATTTGTCGTTTCTGTTTCCGGAAGTTCCATTTCTCGATCGCTTTGCGGAAGCGGCGCATGCCGGCTTTCGCGCGGTCGAATTTGCGTTCGGCTACGATTTTCAGGTGCGCGAGATCGTCGCGCGCGTGCAGGAACACAAGCTCGAGGTCGTGCTGATCAATGCACCTCCGGGCGACTGGAATGCAGGTGATCGCGGGTTGGGTTCGTTGCCCGGGCGCGAACATGAATTTGCGGCCAGTGTCGTCAACGGTTTGCGCTACGCCAAGGCATTGAATTGTCCGCGGTTGCATGTGATGGCGGGTGTCCTGCCGCCGGATGCTGATGCCACCGAGCGGGAGCGCCGCATGCGTACGTTCGTGCGCAATCTGCGCCACGCCTGCGAAGAAGCCGCGCCGCAAAATGTCAACGTGATGATCGAGCCGATCAACACGCGCGACGTGCCCGGCTATCTGCTCAACACGCAAGCCGAGGCGCATGCGATTCGCGAAGAGCTGGGTATGGCCAACTTGCGCGTGCAGATGGATTTCTATCACGTGCAGATCATGGAAGGCGACATCGCCACCAAGCTGCGCCGATGGTTGCCGCATATCGGGCATGTGCAGATTGCCGGTGTGCCGGGGCGCAACGAACCCGATAACGGGGAAGTCAATTACGACTATCTGTTTCGCCTGCTCGACGAGCTGAAGTACAACGGCTGGGTCGGCTGCGAATATCGACCCGCGCAGTCCACGGCGGCGGGTCTTGGCTGGCTGTACAAGCTGATCGACCGGCGGCGCACCAACGCCGACTGAGCGGGTCCCATCGGTAGGCGAGGCTTCAACCTCGCAAATCAAGTAGGGTCAGACTCCAATTGATTTCCTGGCTTTGCCGAAATCAATTGGAGTCTGA
>JBDTTY010000352.1:0-3705 GCA_040007975.1 Betaproteobacteria bacterium
ATAGTGACCGGTCACCGGGTCTTGTTCGACTAACCCCAGCTTGCCGAAACTCACGACGTAAGGATGGGCCCTGGCCGACGACATGCCGGCGCGCTGTGCCAGTTCGCGAAGCGGCAACGGCGTGTCGGCGTCGACCAGCGCGCGCAACAGCGCACCGCCGACCTCGATCGACTGGATGCCGCGCTGCGCTTTCGCCATGTTGTGTGTCGACGCGAGGCGTCAACCCGGACTGCGGAGCGGCAGGGTAAGCTTGCGCCCATGCCGCGCTCCCATACCACCCGGTTCACCGTCGAATTCGGCGATTGCGATCCGGCGCAGATCGTTTTCTATCCGAACTTCTTCCGATGGATGGATGCCGCATTTCTGCATTTTGTCCGCGCGGCCGGTGTACCGTCGTGGCGCGATATGGAAGCACAAACCGGCATCATCGGCACGCCGCTGGTCGATGCGAGCGCCCGATTCCTGCGGCCAGCATCCTACGGTGATGCGATCGAGGTCGACACCAGTGTTGCCGAATGGCGCGGCAGGAGCTTTTTGGTGAAGCACGTCATTCGCCGCGCCACCACCGTGCTGGTGGAAGGCGGCGAGGTACGCATCTTCGCCCGTCGTCATCCGGACGACCCGTCGCGCATCGAGGCGGTCGACGTGCCCAGTGATTTTCGCGCACGCTGCGGATAGCATTCCACGTGGCCTAGGGCAACGGAAACCGGGCGCCCCAACCGACGCCGTAGTACATGTTGTCGCCGTACATCAGGCCGTTTTGCCACATCGTAAATTCGTTGTTCAGCACCGCGTTGTTGTAGTTGTAGACCTGGGCGCTGATCCCGCCATCGGCACCACCCGTACGGCTGTAACCGCCGTCGCCCGCATCGCGCGCGGTCCACCCGTCGCCACGATTGTCGCTGAAGCGATTGGCATTGCTCATGCTGTACGACGCGGCCTGAATGGCCCCGTCGGTACGCGATTGCGCCTCCTGATCAGCCCATGACGTGTCACCTGTGGCGCGACTCCATCCGGTCGCCGTGTGTTGCTGCCAGCCGTCGCCGCTTTTGCGATAGACGTTGCCATTGGCGTCGGCGTAGCTGTCATTGCCCTTCGACGACGACTGCCACGCGTTCGACGGCAGGTCGTAGAGGCTGCCCGCTTGCGCCAGCAACACCGGCGGCGGGGACACTTTGGCGTTGGGCACCGGGCGCGTCGATTGGCGGGCGGCCGTCAACGCGCTCGTCGTCTGGTCGCTGCTTCGCGTGACGTTGGCGGTGGCCACCGGCGGTGCTACTGCGCTGACACTCGGTGCGGGAATTCTCGCTTTCGCTGCGGTACCGCCAGCCGATTGGGCCAACGGCGCGGGTGGCGGTGCGACCGCCGGCGGCGGCAGGTACACATTCGCACTGGCCGAGCCACAACACGGATAGCCACCCCAGTAGCTCGGGTGATACACGGTGCCGCTACCACCCGATGGCGTCGACGCGGTGCTAGCCAGTCCCAAGGCAAAGCTGTACGTGAAACCAACGCTCGGGTTGTAGACCGGCTCTGCCGCAAGTCCGTACGTCGTCGGCTGCGGGTACCATGCCGCGCCAATCCATGGCTCATAGTGGTAACCCGTGCCGTACACCACGGTCCCGCTGGCGGAAACGGCCGAGCCGAGGTAGCCGGGGGTGTAGCCGACGTGCACCATATCCGCTGTGGCCGAATACACATGCACGTAGCTCACGTAATGCAACGGCGACGATGCCGGAATCGTGTAGATCTCTGCGGGTACCGACGTGGCGATCGTCCACGGTCCCGCGGCCTGTACGGCCGTGAACCACACGCCCGCCTTCACGGAGTAGAGCGTCCCTGTGCCGGTGGCGATGACGGGCATCGGCGAGTTGACCGCATACTTGAGCGACGTGCCGCTGATGGGCTTCCATTGCGGCGCGCCATCAAACTTGGCCGTGAATTTGGGTCCAGTGGCCAGCGGGATGGATGCCGTTTGCGGAATCGAATTGTCGACCAGCGCCTGCCGCGCCTGCGGCGTCCCGGCCACGGCGGGTAGCACTGCGCCCGCGAGCGACGTGGGGGGAATGCGTGCGAAATCGGCGGGGAGCGCATTGCTGGCGACATAGGTCCACGGACCGATCATCGACGGGCTGCTGAACCAGCGTCCAGCCAGCAACACGAAGATCTTGTTGCTCGCCGTATCCCGCAGCACGTCGGTGCGCGAGTTGGTCACCCACTGCAGCGAGGTGCCGGCGATCGGCGTGAAATCGGGCGGGCCATTGAAGACGATCAGTTCGGCGGGGACGGTACTGACGACGATCTGCGGCTTGTTGCTGTCCAGCATCATCGGCGGATTGGCCTTCGGGTCGCCGATCAGCATGTCGACGCCACGCTTGGCCATTGCGGCGCGTGCCACCGCATCAAGACCGGGCGGCGTGATGAACGGACGGGTCCACGGCAAATCGAGTGCGGGCGTCTGCAGCCAACCGTCATAGACGTGCACGTAAAAATAGCTCTCGACGGTGTCTTTCAGCAGCAGTGCGCGCGTGTTGATCACACGCTGAAAGCGCGCATTGCTGGCCACCGGCCGCAACACCGGCGCGCCATCAATCGGCACCAGAATCGTCGGCACATTGCTGACGATGATACGCGGCACCGTGTTTTGAAGATCCACCTGCGCGACGGTATTGCCTGTCAACGTCGGCGAGATCTTCAGGCGATCAAGTGCAATGCTGCGCACGCTGGCGCCGAATTGTTTTTGTAAGGCGGTGAGGTACGCGGCGCCGTGGTCGGGCAACGACGGGAACGTGCTCTTCGTGATCTGCAGGTCTTCGAAAACCACGGTGCGCAGTGACTTGTTGACGCGCGTGCGCGCGGTCGCAAAGATGGTGCCGTACGACTCGGCAGCCGCGCCATTGGGCTTGATGCCAAGCGCCGTGCGAAATTCGATCTTGTCATCGACCCACTGGCTGACCTGCGGTTGATAGACGAGGATGACGGCGTTGGGCAGCTTCACCTCGCGCGGCCAGGCCTGGGAAGGTGAGGGCACTGCAGGTTGGGTGCGCGAGGTGGCAGGGGTAGGCGCCTGCGCAATGGCGGCACCGGCGGCCAGGACCGTCATGCAAAGCAGCGCGGGGGCGAGGTACGTCAAACGTCGAAGAGTCATGGATGGGCGGGGCCGAGGGTCGACAAAGCGTGCATGTTACGCGGTTGGCAGGATGCCCGACCTCGGAGGCGCTTACGACCAGGCCACCAGGCCCCAACTTATAATCTGCTAATATCGAACATGTTAGTTAATGCTGAATATATCACTATCGACGACCGTTCGCCGCAAATGTAATGGCGCTGCCGCGATTGTCAGCGGCCCATGGCACCGCGATACTGAACCGTTGCGCCGCGCCGACGTTCGACCGTTGCGTCAAATCCCCAGGAAGATCTCCATGAATCCGAAGAAGTTTGCATCGCACGCCGACACCGAAGAGAAAAAGATCAGTTTTGACCGGTTGTCTGACCACGCGTATGCGTACACGGCGGAGGGCGACCCCAACACCGGCATCATCATCGGCGACGACGCGGTGATGGTGATCGACACGCAGGCCACGCCGGTGATGGCCGCCGACGTCATCCGCCGCATCCGCGAGGTGACCGACAAGCCCATCAAGTACGTGGTGCTGAGCCACTACCACGCGGTGCGTGTGCTCGGCGCGTCGGCATACCAGCCCG
>JBDTTY010000353.1:0-3699 GCA_040007975.1 Betaproteobacteria bacterium
CGAAATGCGCCGCACGCTGAACGGTCTCTTTGCCAATTGCATGCGCGGACGCACGATGTACGTGGTGCCGTTCTCGATGGGTCCGCTCGGCAGCCCGATTGCGCACATCGGCATCGAAATTTCGGACAGCCCGTATGTGGTGACCAACATGCGGATGATGACGCGCATGGGCCGCGCCGTGTTCGACGTGTTGGGTAGCGATGGCGCCTTCGTGCCCTGCGTGCATTCGGTGGGCGCACCGCTTGCCGTCGGCGCGCGCGACGTCGCGTGGCCGTGCAACAAGGACCACAAATATATCGTGCACTTTCCCGAGACGCGCGAGATCTGGAGCTTTGGCTCCGGATACGGCGGCAACGCGTTGCTGGGCAAAAAATGTTTTGCCCTGCGCATTGCGTCGGCGATGGGACGCGATCAAGGCTGGCTGGCCGAACACATGTTGATTCTGGGGGTGACGTCGCCGCAAGGCGAAAAGTCCTATGTCGCGGCGGCGTTTCCCAGTGCATGCGGCAAGACCAACTTTGCGATGTTGATTCCACCTGCAGGCTGCGAAGGCTGGAAGGTCACGACCATCGGCGACGATATCGCCTGGTTGAAGCCGGGCCCCGACGGCTACCTGCGCGCGATCAACCCGGAAGCCGGCTACTTTGGGGTGGCGCCGGGAACGTCATACGAATCCAATCCCAATGCGATGGACACGTTGAAGCGCAACGTGATCTTCAGCAATGTGGCGCTTACGGACGACGGCGACGTATGGTGGGAAGGCATGACCCGTGTGCCGCCGGCGCATCTGATTGATTGGCAAGGTCAGGGTTGGACGCCAGACTGTGGCCGCAAAGCCGCCCATCCGAATGCGCGCTTCACGGTGGCAGCGGCGCAATGTCCGTCACTTGATCCAGCGTGGGACGATCCGTCTGGCGTGCCGATCGCGGCATTCATTTTCGGCGCGCGACGTTCGGACACGGTGCCACTGGTCAGCGAAGCGCGCTCGTGGGAAGAAGGCGTGTACAAGGCCGCCACGATGGGGTCCGAGACAACGGCGGCGTCGACGGGTGCAGTGGGCGAAGTGCGTCGCGATCCGTTTGCGATGTTGCCCTTCTGCGGTTATCACGTCGGCGATTATTTCAGCCACTGGTTGGCGATGGGCAAAGCCATCGCTCATCCGCCGCGCATCTTCAGCGTCAACTGGTTTCGCAAGGGCCCCGACGGGAAATTCACGTGGCCCGGCTTCGGACAGAACATGCGCGTTCTGCAATGGGTGGTTGAGCGGTGCGGCAATCGCGGCAAGGGTGTCGATACGCCGGTGGGTTTCGCACCTGAGTTTGCGGATCTCAACTGGTCGGCCGCACCGTTTGACGCGGCGCGCTTCGACGCCGTGATGCACCTTGATCATGCGCATTGGGCGCGCGAGCTCGCGTCGCATGACGAACTGTTTGCCAAGTTGGGCGCGAAGTGTCCGCCGGCGCTGGTGGCGGAACGCGAACGGCTGGCGCAGCGGTTGGCGTTGTCACGCGCATAGCAATGCGTCCCGTAAGCGAGGCTTCAGCCTCGCGCGGATGATCCCGCCAGACGGCAACATCAGATCGGTCGCAGCGGTATAGCCGAGTGTTGTGCTCATTGGTGCTGTCCTGCGCGCAACTGCGCATCGACTTCCGTACGCGTGGGGGTGCCGCGCCGTCCGCCAAAGCGCGTGCACTTCAAGGCGGCGGCGATGTTGGCAAAACGCATCGCGTGCGCGGTGGTTGCGCCTTCGGCAAGTGCCAGTGTGAACGCGCCATGGAACACGTCGCCCGCTCCCAGCGTATCGACGGCCTGAATACGTGGCGCGTGGGCGGCGTGAATTCGATTGCCTTCAATCCATCGCGTGCCGCGTGCGCCCAATGTGACACCGACGATCGCGTGCGTGTGCGCGGACATCGCGCGCAGGCCCGCGTCGGCCTCGTCCACGCCGGTGGCCTGCTTTAGCCCGGTCTCGGAGAAGATGGCATGTGTGGCGCGCGTCGCGAGATCGCGCAGTACTTCTACCGGACCGATATCACCATCGAGCACGGCGGGTTTGCCGGCATGGCGCGCCGCATCCAGCACGAGTGCGGCGCCAGCCGGCCAGCGCACATCGGCAAGCACGGCGTCGTACGTGGCGACGTCCGCGAGCGGCAACCACGCGGCATCATGATCGAGCTTGGGATCGTTGTACGCGCACACGAGACGTTCGCCATCGGCTGCCACCAGAATCGCTGCGGATGGCGACACGCAATCCGGCACGCGCCGTACGTGCGAAACGTCCACACCCTCGGCCTCGAGTTCGGCGCAGATGCGCGTGCCGAGCGCATCGTCGCCGACCCGACCCCAGTACGACGCTGCGCCGGATAAACGCGCGACGGCCACACTGGCGTTGGCCGCCATCCCGCCGCCACATTCGGTGAAGCCGGTGGCGAGTACTTTGGTCGGTGCAGTGGGAATGGTCGGCAACTGATAGATCGCATCGAGTGCCGACATGCCAAGACACAATACGTGCCGCATCGTCATCGCGTGGTCAGTCGTGCGGCGGAACGCATTGTCGCGTCAAACGATCATCTGCGACGTACGCGGCGAAGAGATCGTGCCCTCCGGCCGGCGGGCGGTACCAGCAAATTGAAAAGTTGCGCATGGCGGACGCAGTCGGCGCTATGGTTCCGCTGCCGGCCGGCAAGGTGTGCGAAACGCGCGCGGGCTCCAGTGTGCGGGGGTGGTGGTTCGTCATTATGCATCGTTCACGCTTGATTGTAAGCGTTTACAATTGCATTGCGTTCGATTTGAATACTTATACTCCCTTGGCCGCTGGTCCGGTACAAACGGCAAACCCTTCCAATGTGTTCCACGTGAAACCAGTAGTGGCCCGCAACCTGACGCCAACCGGTGTGGACGGAAGGCCGCCGTCCGCCCTCGGCACGGTCCGCCACGCCACGCTGCGCGATGTGGCACGCGCCGCTGGCGTGTCGACGGCCACGGTGTCGCGCGCCTTCAATCGGCCAGACGCGGTACGCGAGCCCCTGCGCCAACGGGTGCAGGCCGCGGCGAGCGAACTTCGTTACATCCCCAATGCCGCGGCGCGAACGCTGGCATCACGGCGCAGTCAGGTAATCGGAATCATCGTGCCCTCGATCGACAATGCCAACTTCGCGCAAGGGGTGGCGGCGATTCAGATGCGGATGGAGGTGGCGGGCTACGGCGTTTTAGTGGCAGCGCATGCCTACGATCTGGACCGCGAAGTAGCCCAAGCACGGACGATGGTGGAGCGCGGCGTCGAAGCGTTGGCACTGGTCGGGGTTCGGCATCGTCCGGCGTTGCGCTTGCTGCTCGGCGAATACGGGATTCCCTATGTGTGTCAGGGGGCTTACGCGCCGGCCGAGGAGGGCGCCAGCGTGGGTTTCGACAATCGCCGCGCGGCGTATGTGGCCGCTCGCTACCTGCTGGGGCTGGGGCACCGTCGGATCGGGATGATTGCCGGTATAACCCGGGACAACGATCGGGCGTCCGGACGGGTCGCCGGTGTCCGGGAGGCGCTGGTCGAAGCGGGGGTCGCGGCGCCGGAGGCCCTTGATTCCGGCGTAGACGCGATGGCCCATACCTGGGCTGCCGTCGGGGTGATCGAGTCGACGTATTCATTCGATGCTGCCCGCATCGCCACCCGCCAACTGTTGGCGTCGTCGGCGCAGGGGCCGG
>JBDTTY010000354.1:0-3669 GCA_040007975.1 Betaproteobacteria bacterium
CGATGACACCAGGGCGCTCCCAACCCGACACGGGCACATGGCGCTCCTGCGCACCGTTGGCGACGATCAGCGCACGTGCGCGCACGCGCGTCGGCCCATCGTCGCCCAGCGCGTGAATGGTAAAGCCATTGTCATCACACTCGATATCCCAGATGCGCTGCCGAACGCGAACATCGGTACGTGAGTCCGCGAGCGACGCGCGCAACGCATCGCCGGCCGCGCGGTCGTGGTCATGGTGCGCCGGACGAATCAACGGGGCGATTCGATAGACCTGTCCACCCGCTGTCGGCGCTTCATCAAACACCATCACGGCAAGTCCGCGCTTGCCTGCTTCGATCGCGGCGCTGGCACCCGCCGGCCCGGCGCCCAGGATGGCGACATCGCAATGGAACGTCATGACGATGTACGCACGACCAGACCCGGCGCGACTGCCACGCGGCAACCTTCGATACGCCTCCCGTCGACCCAAACGGCACACTGCTGACACACACCCATCAGGCAGAACATCGTGCGCCAGGGCGGACCGTCGGGCGATGTTGTAGCTTCGATTGCCTCCCGCACGCCCGCCGCCCACAGCGCCGCCGCCACGGTTTCGCCTTCGAACGCGTCGATGTCCACACCATCGCACGTGAACCGGACAGGTTGGCCGCGAATGACACCCGCGTTGATACGAAAATCGGTCATCGTCCTCATGTCGCCATTGTGCGCAATGATGTGCCGATGCGAAAGTGGCGCTGCCGCGCGACGCGATGGCACGATCGCCGGAAGCGTGATTCAATCGCATCCAGAATCGCGCTGCGCGGTGTTGCGCGAAATGACATGGCTCTGGAGTTCGCAGCGTGACCGCAATGCAACGATGGAAACACCGTCCGCCGGGATCCAACTGGGGCGACTTCGGTCCGGATGATCAGCTCGGACGACTCAATCTCATCACACCCGACAAAGTGCGCGCGGCCGCGGCCGAAGTGCGCGCAGGTGTCTGCTTTTGCCTGGCACTTCCGCTCGATCGTCCCGGCGGCAACTATCACGACCTGCAACACAAGCCGCCGCGCCTGCAACCGCTGGTGCGCAACGGTCGCGTGAAATACAACCTGCGTCCGACCAGCGATCACCCGGACGTGTACTGCGACGACGCGGTGATGCTGTACAGCCAGTTTTCGACCCATTGGGATGCGCTGGCGCATGTCGGCTCGGTCTTTGATGCCGACGGCGATGGCATCCCCGAGATTCGCTACTACAACGGTTTTCGCGGCGGTGTGGACATCGGCGCCGATGTGCCGACAGCCGAGCAGGCGGACACGCTGCCATTTGCCGGCGCGACCGCGCTGGGCATCGAAAACATGGCCGCGAGCGGCGTGCAGGGGCGCGGGGTGCTGGTGGACCTGCTGCGCCAATACGGCGACACGCGGCGCATCGTCGGCTATGACGACCTGATGCGCGCCATCGATGGCGGCGGTGCCGCGGTGGAAACCGGTGACATCCTGTGTCTGCACACCGGGCAATCCGCCGCGCTGCTCGCGCAAGGAACGCAACCGGACGCACGCACGCTCGATGGCGCGTTTTGTCATCTCGACGGTTGCGACGAGCGACTGTTGCAATGGATTGCCGACAGCGGCATTGCCGCAATTGCCGCCGACAACTTCGCGGTGGAGGCCGTGCCGCCGGCGCGACGTGACGTCGGACAGGCCTACGAGCGCTTGCACGAACTGTGTCTTTTCAAGCTGGGCATTCCGCTGGGCGAGCTCTGGTACTTTGCTGAATTGGCGCAATGGCTCAACGAGCATCGTCGTGTCCGCTTCCTGCTGACGGCGCCTCCCCTGCGCCTGCCCGGCGCGGTAGGGGCGCCGGTCACACCGGTCGCCACCGTTTGAAGGCGGTGGCGATCGGAACTCAATTTGCCGTGGTCTTCATGTTTGACGACTTGATGAACGGACCCCATTTAGCCTGCTCGTCGGCCACGAGCTTCGTGAGTTCTTCCGGTGTCGACAACTGCGGTGTAATGCCAAGTGACACAAGTCGCTCACGTACGTCGGGCTTGGCCAGCGCCGCGCCCAGCGCGTTGCGCAGTTTCACGATGACGTCGGAGGGTGTGCCGGCCGGCGCAAACATTGCGAACCACGCCGACATTTCCGCCCCGCCGATGCCGACTTCCGCGACCGTCGGCACATCTGGCAGTTGCTCGATGCGCGCCTTGGTTGCCACGGCAAGCGGACGGATCTTGCCGGCCTTCAACTGACCCACGAGCGGCGGCAGACCGGCCGGAAAGATTTGCACGTCGCCTTGCAGCAATGCCACCAGCGCTTCCTGTGTGCCTTTGTACGGAATGTGCACGAGGTCCACACCCGCCGCACGGCGCAATGCTTCGCCGCCCAGATGATTGGTGCTACCGATACCGTCCGACGCATAGTTCAACTTGCCCGGCTTTGCCTTGGCAATCGCGACAAATTCCTGCATCGTCTTGGCCGGGTAATCGGCGCTGACCCACAACACGATGGCACTGCTGCCGAATAGCGCGATCGGCGCGATATCCTTGACTGGATCATAGGACAGGTTGTCCACCAGATAGCCGTTGATCGCGAGCGGTCCGCGCGCGCCGATACCGATCGTGTAGCCGTCCTTTGGCGACTTGACGACCGCATCAACGCCAATGTTGCCGCCGGCACCAGTCTTGTTTTCCACGACGACCGGCACGCCTAGACTTTCGCCCATCGGCTGCGCCAGCAAGCGCGCGATGATGTCGATCGAACTTCCTGGCGGAAACGGCGCGACGAGGCGAATCGGTTTGTTAGGCCACGCCTGGGCCGTGGCGCCGTTGGCTGCGAGCATAAGGGCGATACAACCGGCGTGCAGCAGACGCTTCAATGTCTTCATGTCGTTGCTCCTGGTCGTGGGTCCGCTGCCGGACCGCGGTTCATCTGCGGCGTCAGCGAGTCGCTGATCGTCGTTGGGGTGCTCATGCTGCGGCCAATGGAACACTCAATGGCGCTGCGTCGGAAACTGCGGTCACACCCACGCGCGCCGGTAATTGCAGCATCGCGCGCGCTTCCGCCACGGTTGCAATTGCACCGCCCATGCTCGTCACGATGCCGATGGCCTTGGTGACGAGTTGTGCATTGCTGTTTGCGAGCACGCCACGGTCAAAATAGACGGTGTCTTCCATGCCGATGCGCACATGCCCGCCGAGCAGCCACGCCTGCGCAACCATTGGAAATGCCATGCGACCAATACCGAAAGCGGTCCACTGCGCGTCCCGCGGCAATCGCGACGCGAAGTACTGCATCGTTTGTGTATCGGCCATGGCGCCATAGCGCACGCCAAGAACGATGTTCCACATCAGCGGGGTATGCAGAATGCCGCGTTCGATAAAGTTGAGTGCGAGCTGCAGATCACCCGAATCGAAAAGTTCGATTTCGGGCATGACGCCGGCGCGTTGAACCAACTGCGCCATGATCTCGAGATTGCGCGGCGTGTTGATCACCACCGCAGACCCCGAATACATCGTGTTGAAGTCCAGCGTGCAAACGTCGGGATGCAAGGTCTCGACATGGGCCACCCGTCGCGCGGGTTGCGTGAGCGTGGACCCTGCCGCCGCGACCTGTGGATTGTCGTCAGACGGAATGAAACGTCCGCCCTCACCCGTCGACAGATTGAGAATCACATCGACATTCG
>JBDTTY010000355.1:0-3659 GCA_040007975.1 Betaproteobacteria bacterium
CCATCGGCCATGGCGGCAGCGTCCCCGTTGGCATCGCGCACGATGGTCGCAAACGTTGCCGCCAGCGGATCCTGCACCGTGATGGCCAGGCCGCGTTCGCCGGCACCACTCGCGTACCGAATCCATGCCGCCACCGCGAGGGCCAAATGCCGCCACGAACCGCCCGCGCGCATCCGATCGCGTACGGTGTCCAGCAAGCGCTGCGGCAGCTTCTGTGAGCCATCCATTGCGATCTGATAGGTGCGATGCGGCAGCGCGGAGTTGCGAAACCGCTCCATCAACTGCCCGCAATAGTGATGCAGATCGATACCTTGCGGTGATGTGAGTGTCGGCACGATTTCGGTCGCCATCTGCCGCTGGATAAGCAACGCCAGTTCAGGATCCTGCGACGCCTGCCACACGAATTCGTGACCCAGCACAAAGCCGAGATAGGCCAGTGTCGAATGGCTGCCATTCAACAGGCGCAGCTTCATCCACTCGAACGGCGCGACATCGCTGACAAACTGCGCGCCTGCCGCATCCCATGGCGGGCGCGGGCCGGCAAAACGATTTTCGATGATCCATTGGCCGAAGCGTTCGGCGGCCACCGGTGCGGCGTCGTGCACACCAAGCAATCGCTGCGCGTCCGCCAAATCAGCCGGCGTGACCGCAGGCACGATGCGATCGACCATCGTGCTCGGAAACGTCACGTTGGTGCGAATCCACGCGGCCAGCGCCGGATTGCGGTGCTCGGCCAATGCCAGCACCACGCCTTCGACCAGGCGACCGTTGTGCGGCAGATTGTCGCAACACACGAAGGTCAATGGTCCCGCACCCGCGGCTCGGCGTGCAGCCAGGCCGGCCACCACGATACCCACCGCCGACTCGGGCGCATCGGGATGGGCAATGTCATGCGCGATATCCGGATGCGCGACATTGAGCGTGCCGGTTGCCGGATCGTGGCAATACCCTTTCTCCGTCACGGTGGCACTGACCACCATGATCATCGGATCGGCAAACCGCGCGATCAGCCCTGCGCGATCGGCACCCGCAAACAGCGTCTGCAGAAGGCTGCCGATCACGCGCGGCTCGATGCCATCGCCCGAGCGCGTCAACAGCGTGTAGAGGCCATCTTGCGCAGCCAGCGGTGCGATCGCACGCGGTGTCTTGAGCGATACGCCGCAGATGCCCCAGCGCGGATCCGTCGCCAGTATGTCGTCGGTGTACACCGCCTGATGTGCGCGATGGAACGCACCAAGGCCTAGGTGCACTATGCCGACATCGACACGGGTCCGGTCGAACGCCGGTATCCGCACCTGCGGCGGGAGCGTTTGCAAAACGGCGGACGAGAGTTCGCTCACTTCAGCAGCACATTGGGGATGTAGAGTGAAACAGCCGGAACGTAGGTCACCAGCATCAGTGCCACGAACATCGCCAGGTAAAACGGCCAGATCGTCTTGACCGTTTCCTCGATTCGAATCTTGCCGATCGAGCACCCCACGAAGAGGCAGGTGCCAACTGGCGGCGTGCACAGCCCGAGACCCAGATTGAGCATCATCAGCATGCCGAATTGCACCGGGTCCATCCCAATGGAGGCGACCACAGGCAGGAAAATCGGCGTGCAGATCAGGATCAGCCCCGCCATGTCCATGATGCATCCCAATATCAGCAGGATCACGTTGATGATGAACAGGATGACGTATGGATTGTCGGAAATGCCGTTCATAAGCGCAATCGTCTTGGCCGGCACCTGATGCAACGCAAGCACGTACCCGAAAGCACTGGCAGTACCAATCAGTAGCATGACCATCGCCGTGGTCTTGGTGGCGTTGATCGTGGCCTTGATGAAGTCGGCCCACGACATGCTGCGATAGACGAACATCGTGACGAGCAGTGCATAGATGGCACCGACCGCTGCCGACTCGGTCACCGTAAATATGCCGGACAACGTGCCACCGATGATGATCACCGTGGCGAACAAGCCGGGGAAGGCCCCAAGAAAGGTCATCCCGACGCCACGCCATCCGGGCCACTCGTCCTTTGGATATCCTCGCTTCACCGCCACTGCCCAGGCCGCCGCCATGAGGCACAGACCCGTGAGAATGCCGGGGATGATCCCGGCCATGAACAGCGCCGCCACCGACACGCCACCGCCAGCGGCGAGAGAATAGATGATCATGTTGTGCGATGGCGGAATGAGAATGCCGGTCACCGACGCGGTGACCGTCACGTTTACCGCATAGTCCGTACCGTAACCCTTCTTCTTCATCAAAGGGATCAGGATCGAGCCCAGCGCTGACGTATCTGCCACTGCGGAGCCGGAAATCCCGCCGAACAGCATGCTCGCCAGCACGTTGACGAGACCGAGACCGCCGCGAATGTGGCCCACCAGTGCATTGGCGAAGCGCACCAATCGCTCGGCAATGCCCCCATACAGCATGAGTTCACCCGCGTAGATAAAGAACGGGATCGCGAGCAATGAGAACACGCTGATGCCCGATGCAATCCGCTGCACCATGACCATGAGTGGCAGGCCATCGTAGAGAATCGTCGCCGTGGCCGAAATGCCGAGCGCAAAGGCGATCGGAACATTGAACGCGATCAGCACGAAAAAAATGCCGAAGAGAATGACCAGCTCCATCAGGCAGCCCTCCGGCCCAGAATTTCGCGCAGCATCAACTCGAGCGCAAAGGACGCGATCAGGAGCCCGCCAAGGGGGATGGCGAAATACGTGGCGCCTTCGGGAATCCTGATGATCGGCGTGGCGACATCCCAGGTTTCTTTCACCAGCATCAGCCCGTTCCACACGAGGATCCCGCCAAAGGCCGCGAGCACGAAGTAGACGATCGTCATCACCGTTCGCCGCACGGCTGGCGGCAGCGCGTCGTTGATGAAGGCAATGCCGAGATGTGACTCCTCACGAACGCCAACCGCGCCGGCGAGAAACGTGAAGTAGAGCACCAGCAACAGCGTGGTGCGTTCGACCCATTGCGGCGAGTCGTTGAGTACGTATCGACCAAATACCTGCCAACCCGTAATCGCCGTCATCACGAGCAGGCCGATCCCGGAAAGCCAGAGCGCCCCTGTTGCAAGACGATCGTTCGTGCGCGCCAAACCGACCAACAGATTCTGCATGCCGATCCACGATGCCGTCAGAGGCATCGCGTCCTGTTTGGTTACTGGAGAGAAAGTCGACGGCGCCTGCGAGAGCAAGCGCAATGACGGTCGGGCGCGTTAGTTGCGACTCGCGCGCCCGACCACTTCAACCTATCAGTTTGTTGCCTGGATCTTGCTGACCATTTCCTTCAGCTTCGGATCCGTGATGAACTTCTCATACACCGGCTTCATCGCGTCCTGGAAGGGCTTCTTGTCGACGGTGATGATCTTCGCGCCGCCCTTCTCGACCACCGCACGCGATGCCGACTCCTTTTCATCCCAGAGCTTGCGCATATACGGCACTGAAGCCTTGGCTGCATCGCGCCACATTTTCTGGTCGGCAGGCGACAACGTGTCCCATACCTTCTTCGACATCAGAAGCATCTCGGGTGCCATCGAATGCTCGGTCAACGAATAGTTGGGGGCGACTTCGAAGTGCCTCGAGGTGTCGTAGGACGGCCAATTGTTTTCCGCACCATCCACGACGCCGGTCTTCAGCGCCGTGTAGACCTCACCATAGGGCA
>JBDTTY010000356.1:0-3658 GCA_040007975.1 Betaproteobacteria bacterium
CTCGGGTCAGGGCACCACCAATCACCTGCTAGTCGAATTATTGGCCGAACGCGCGGGCATCAAGGTCCTGCATGTGCCGTATAAAGGCGGCGGCGAGTCGGCCGGGGGTCTGCTTGGCGGCCAGATCCTGCTGTTGATGGAATCACCCAAACTGCTGGCGCCCCATGTCAAAGCCGGCAAGTTGCACGCACTCGCCGTTCGCAGCTCGGCACGCTTGCCGGAACTGCCCGACACGCCCACGCTCGACGAACTTGGATACAAAGGTTTCGGGCCGTACGTATGGACCGGGACGTTTCTGCGCGCAGGCACCCCACCGGCCATTGTCGCCAAGCTCAACGATGCATTCGTGAAGGCGCTGGCCAACCCTGACGTCGTCGCGAAGCTGGCCGGCCTTGGAGCAACGCCATTGAACATCGGTCCGGACAAGTTTCCGCAGATGATCAAACAGGACTATGCCCAGTGGGGCGCTGCCATCGTGAAGCTCAATCTCCCGAAGGACTGACGGCGTGCGAAAATAACAGCCTCGCATGCGGGCGATTGGGCGCCGACGCAGCCATCCGCAATCGACGTCTATCGTCGGCCCACGCCTTCATGCCTGTCGCCAACGCTATTCGCATGCCCGCCGCTCACGACGCCACACTCCACAAAAATCACGAGGCCTATTTCGTCCCGGGATTGCGGCGCGGCCTGCTCGTCCTCGAGATCCTGGCGCGTGAAGCACGACCGATGAGCGTGGCCGACATCGCAAAACAATTGGGTCTCTCGCGCTCGTCGGTATTCCGGCTGACCTACACGCTCGTGCATATGGGCTTTCTCGAGGAAGTGGCCGACAGCAAGTTGCTCACGCTCGGTCCACGCGTGCTCAATATCGGGTACGCGTATCTTGCTTCCAAGGATCTGATCGAGGTCGCGCGCCCGGAACTGGAAGCACTGCGTGACCAGACCAATGTTTCCGCGCATCTGGCCATTCTGGATCAGCGCGAGATCCTCTATCTCTCCTGCATCCAGACGCGATCCGGCTTTCTCAGCACGATGAATGTCGGCACGCGCATGCCGGCCTATGGCGCGCCAATGGGATGGCTGCTGCTGACTGCGCTGGCAGCGCAGGAACTAACCACATTGTTCGATGGCATGACGTTCGCGCCGTTGACGTCGCAAACACCGCGCAATGCGTCCGATTTGGCACAACGCGTCGCCGTTGCTGCCCAACAAGGATATGCGATCAGCCATGGCGCCGTCGAGCCAGGCGGCAGTTCGATTGCAGCACCGATTCGTGATCGCGACGGGCGCGTCGTGGCGGCCATCGATATTTCGGCACCGGACTCGGCCTTTGATCTGGCGCAATTCGATACTCGCGATGTAGCGGCCGTGGTGGCCGCCGCGCAACGGATCTCCGCGCGGTTGGGTGGCACCGGACGCCCCACCTGACCTAACTGGCCTTTACGCGCGTTGGCACGTCGAAATGCTCCGCGCATTCAATTCGTGAGTGGCGTCTCGGTGCGCAACACGCGCGCAGGATCGAACAATGGAAGCTCCGGCTCGCGCCCCAGCATGAGGTCGCCCATCAGTGTTCCGATGCATGGCCCGATCGTGTAGCCGCCGCGCACGCAGGTCAGCACGAATGCTCCGGGCACGCCGGGCAACGCCCCTGCCAGCGGGAAGTAGTCGGGCACATGGGCCTCGAAGCCCGTCCACGACCGCAGCACTCGCACCGGCGCCAGTGCCGGCACGGCAAAACGTGCAAGACGCAGGTTTTGCAGCAGGGTATCGGCCACCACTTCTCCGCGGCCGGTCGCCGGCGAACCGCGACCTTGCCAGCCACCGCCAATCAGAAAACTGCCATTGCCCTTTTGCTTCAGCGTGAGCAGGCCGCTGGCGTGACCGATGCCCGTGTTGAGCAGGCGCGGCCCCGGCTCGGTGACCGTGACGGTGTTGACGCGAACGGTGATCGGGAAATCCACCCCCAACATCGTCGCCAGCGGCTTGGACCATGCGCCTGCCGCAAGCAGCACACGCGCGCATCCGAGTGCTGCGGTCGCCGTACGCACGATAAATCCCGATCCTTGCGCTTCCATGCCGACAACACCCGCATGTTCCGACAATTCGACGCCCGCATCGCGCAATAGTCCGCGCAAAAAAACGCCACTACGCGTCGAGTCGGCCTGACCATCTCGCGCACAGAAACTGGCTGCGACGATTCGATCACAAAGCGCAGGCTCGGCATCCCGTACGTGGCCCGGCGTCACGAATTCGATGGGCGCACCGGCAGCTATTTTCAACTGCATTCGTTCTTCGAGCAGCGCTTGTTCGTGGGCATTGAAGGCCAGCGTATAGCCTCCAGTTTCCTTGAACCCTACCGCGTCGCCCGCCTGTCGCCACCATTCGTGGCCACGCAATGCATAGGGCATCAACGCCACACGTTTGATCTGCAGCGACAGCGTGCCGGCGTTGACACCGGTGGCGCCGGAGCCGGCGCCGTACTGTTCGAGCACACGCACCCGCATGCCACCCGCAGCAGCCCTCAGTGCGGCGGTCACGCCCATGATGCCGGCGCCCACCACGATCAGATCGTGGCGATTCATAGTGGTGCTGGCTGCGCCATCGGCAACGCGTCGTAATCGAAATTGCCGACCAACGCATCGAGTTCCACTGGGCGCAATGGGGGGCGTCCCGTGGCCTGTCCAATCATCGTTCGCGTAGCACCGGTTTGCAGCGCCACCAAGCGCGCCGCTGCGTCCTCGCACAAGCGGCCACCACACGGCCCCATGCCGCAACGTGTGGCGGACTTGAGATCATTGAGCGTCGTCGCGCCGGCCGTCACGGCCACATCGAGTTGGCGGCGCGTGAGGTGCTCGCACAGGCAGACCATGGTTTCGGGCGTCATTGCTTGCACGATGGATGGCGGCGGCGTGGACATGCCGTTCATGGCTGCGCCAAAGCGTGCCGCGCGCGCCGCCTCGCGTTGCAACGGCGCGGCACTGGCCGTGTGGACAGCGGCATCGATACGGCCGAGATCGCGCGCAGCCGCCAACGCGGCAAGTCGCCCTTGCGGGGGCGCGGCCGCCGCGCCTGCGACGCCGGCCGCGTCGCCGCACACATAGAGTCGCGGACGCGACGTGCACTGATTCACATCCACGATCGCGTGCCAACCACCCGCGGCATCGTCAAAGGTATGCTCGACACCAAGCAATCGTGTCATGTCAGTGGCAGGCGTCAGACCGTAGCCAAGACAAACGGCATCGCAGGCGATCGCGCGCGGCTTGCCATGGCGGCGGTCAACGTGGGCAATCGTCACGCCGGTGACCGCAGGATAGCCCTCGATGGTGCGAATTGCATGCGCCGCGACGGGCATAACGCCGTGCGCGACGAGCGTACTCAGCCATCCCGCGCCGCGCGCCAGCAAATCCGGACGTGTCGCAAGCCTGCGCCAATCCGCCAACCACGCGCTGCGCGGATTGGCGTCGATGACCGCTGCCACGCGACCACCGCCCTTGAGAATCGCCGCTGCCACGACAAGGAGCAGCGGACCCGTACCAGCCACCACGACATTGTGGCCCGGCAACACGCGCTGCGCCTTGAGCAGAACCGTTGCTGCGGCCAGTCCGATGACACCAGGGCGCTCCCAACCCGACACGGGCACATGGCGCTCCTGCGCACC
>JBDTTY010000357.1:0-3655 GCA_040007975.1 Betaproteobacteria bacterium
GCGCAGCGCGCGCGTCGGCGGACAGGTTTGCCGTGTGCACCGGCCAGCCGTATTGGGCACACATACGCGACCAACGCGCATGCGTGTCGGCATCCATCAGCCAGTTCATGTTCCACGTGGCCATGCCCACCGCGGGCGATGCTGCATCGGCCAGGCCCTCGGTCAGGAACATCAGGACGATGCACCCTGCGACGCAGCGCATGAGGCGGGCCACGTTCGCGCTGACGCTACCGATCACGCGATCAAGCACCGCAGCAGCGTTGAAGAGTGCATTTTGCGGCGCGAGGGTCTCATCATGCGCATCATACAAAACGCGGCATGAACGTGTGACCGGACCCGACGATCAGGGATGCGGTGGGGCTGACTCAAAGACGAGACTGAACGGGCGCGGCAACGACTGCAGATCGGTGACGAGGCGCACGCGAATGAACGACGATAGTTCGCGCATGGCGAGTCGAATCGCCTCGGCGCCTTCCGCTTTGCTTTGCATGCGCCCAAAGCGGGTACGCCGCGATGGCGTGCGCAGCTGCACCATGACGCCCAATTGCAGCTCTTCGAGCTTGTGGGCGCGGCTCATGTAGTCGCCATAGACGGCAAAGGCCGCGATCTCGAGCGGGTTGTGCACCGCGTCGTCATTGATGCGCTCCGCCAGCGTGCAGGCTTCGGTCAGTAACAATTTGGCCCGTGCGCGGTGCAATGGCTCGACGACGCGCGCCGCGGCGAGTGAAAAGAATTCTTCAGTGAGTCGATAGCCGGCCTGGCTCGCGTCCGGGGGCTCGAGCAAACCGCCGTTGACGAGCTCGCGCACCAGCGCCTTGCCGCGAACCGTATCCACGGCAAAGTCCTGCCGGAGATGCGTCGCGCTCAAACGCGCCCGGGCTGGCGGCAATCCGACCACGCGGGCCAGCGCGCGTCCAGTCGCGGCGCGGAGTCGCATGGGATCGAGACCGAAATAGAGGCGGTCCGTGACCAGCGTACGCAATTTCATCAAGCACCTTCGTCGGTCGGCGATGCCTATGACGATAGCATATTTGATTCGGTGCAACCACGGTAGCGTAGGCAACAGGGGAGAGCCCGGTACTCTGGTCGCGCGGTTACAACAGCGGAGCGCGGTCAGAACGAGAACGGTACGACGGAGACCCCGAACAGCCATCGATGCACGCTCATCACCGCCAGCGCCACGACAATGCCCCCGACGACACTCATCGCGTCGTACTTCGCTTGCGGCGCGAATATTCGCGTGGATGGACGCGACACCGCCGCCACGAGATCCAGTACGGCCCACACAAAGAAGGCCCCGAAAAGGATCGTGGCACGGGTACTGCCGTTGGCGAGAAAATGGACACCCGACCAAAGCAGGACGCCAATCAGCATTGGATGCCGCAACGTGGCGCGAAGGTAGCCTCGCATATTGGCCGCGGCGAGCAGGATAAATGCCAGCGTTACGAGCAACGGTGCGACCATCCGGGCACCCGCCACGGGTGTGAACAACTGTGGCCCGCGCTCCGACATCGCAAACCCGACAATGATCAGCAAAAATCCGAGCCCGGACGCGAGCGAGAAGTAACGCTTGTAGCCGTCCTCGCCGTGGCGCGTGACGAGCGCACGACGCCATGCCGGAATCGCTGGCACCAGATGCACGCCGAGGAACAGGATCAGGCCGACGACCAGCAGCGTCATCGCGACAGGACGCCATGGGGCGCGATTGTGGTGGGCAGCAACACGATTACTGCGGGCGCCACGTCTGGACGACCGGCAGCGGTTGCGTCGCCATGCACGGTCCGGCGACGACAAAGCTGTCGGATGTAAGGAGCGCCCGATCGCCCTCGAGATACAACGTCGTAGCGCCGTTGGTGTATTTTTCCTGTGCCGCGCTGTCGGTGCGCATCAATTGCGCACGCTGTCCGCCCGTCGCCGCAACGGCATACTGTCCGTTGGGGGCGCGGTCGACGGTCAGGATCGCGCCATCGCGACACAGGTAGCGCATCTGCGGTGCCAAAACGGTTTCGGGCAGGCCGGTCGGCATGCATCCTGCCACCAACAACGTCAATAGGAGGCCGACCAATGCGCCCGCTGACCGGATGCAAGGCCCTTTCAAAATGCGACGCGGCGCGATAACGTAGGCATACGTCATCTTAACTCAACGGATCGAATTTTTTGCGCACCTCGCCCATGTTGCCCTGTCATTTTCCGCGGCCGTTGTGGCACGCCATACTCATCGCTGCGGCAACCGTGGGCATGGCGTCGACGTCGGTGGCGTTCACGTTTGTCGACGGCACAACGGCGGTTTGCACGGCGCGCGATCAGGTGGTTGTCGAGTATCTTGCAGGCACCGATGATCCGTTTGCCAAGCTGGGCCGGATCGGTCTCGCCGAAAAGACGGGCGAAGGCTATCGCATCACCTGGAACAGGGATCGGCTCAAGGCACTGCCCCCCGAAATTCATGACTTCGTTTTTTTCCATGAGTGCGCCCATGCAACGGTGCCGACGGAAAACGAACTCGAGGCCAATTGTGCGGGCTTGAAGGCGATGCGCGCGGCGGGTCGCGCCGGTCCGGCCGTCGAAAAACGTCTGCGCGTGATGTTTCCCAACAATCCCTACTGGAACGAGACGTTCGCTTGTGCGGACCGCATCGATCCGGCGCGTTAGTCATTCGACGTTGCCGCTGATGCGCACCTCCATCGAAGTCAGCGAGGAGGAGGGCGTGCGCTATCTCCATTTTGGTTCGCGCTGGATTCAGGGCGCGATGCGAATTGCACGCCCCTATGCACTGGAGCTCGAATACACGCGTGACATGATGGTGCCGCTGTTGCTGCGCCGCGGGGGCAGCTGGCCACGCACCGTGCTGCAAATCGGATTGGGCGCGGCATCGCTCACGCGCTTCCTGCATCGCTATCGGCCGCGTGCCGCGCAAACAATCATCGAAATCGAACCGCAAGTGATTGCCGCGGCAACGCAGTTGTTCAAGTTGCCACCGGAGGACGCGCGTCTGCGCATCGAAGTGGCGGATGGCACCGATTTTGTCGCTGCGTCCACGCGCGAGTTCGATTTGATCCTCGTCGACGGCTATGACGCTGGTGGCCGCGCCGGGGCGCTCGATACGCTGCCGTTTTATTGCAATTGCGCAGCCCGCCTGTCAGCGCGCGGCGTGTTGGCGGCCAATCTCCTCACTCGCAATCACGGCGCGCGCGCCAGTCTCGAGCGTATCGCCGCGGCGTTCGACGGCCGCAGCACGGCGCTGCCCCCGTGCGCGAGTGGCAACGTCGTCGCGCTCGGCGCGGCAGGTGATGCGATCGAAGAGCCATTCCTCGACATTGCGCGCGCGGCCGCGAAATTGAAGAAGGAGACAGGCTTGAATCTGCTCCCCACCGTGGCGCGTTGGCAGGCGGCCGGGGGTGGCCGCGACGCGTTCGCGGCTTTTTGACGTCGCGGCGCGGTATACGAGGCTGCGGCCTCGCGCAGGTGGCATGCACTCCGTAGGCGAGGCTTCAGCATCGCGCGGCTCGCCCACAAGGCTGAAGCGTCGTCTACGGCACCGAACAACAGCAGTCAATGCCGCGCTGTGCCCCGACCTCGACCACACCGTCCTTCCAACCTCCACCACGTCACCCTCTTGACGGCTCGGCACCTGCAAGTGCTCAATGCAGGCTTGCGT
>JBDTTY010000358.1:0-3650 GCA_040007975.1 Betaproteobacteria bacterium
TGGCCGCATCGAGCTTGGTCGTGGTCTTCACGATGCCGATCGCTTCGAGATCCCAACCCAAACCTTCTTTCGGGAAAACCAGATCAATCGGGGCGCCGCGGGCTTTTTCGCGGTTGGCGCGATACTCGAACGAGATGCCCACGACAAACTCACCGGCAGCAGCCGAAGCGCAGGGTTTCGACCCCGAATGCATGTATTGCGCAATGTTTTCGTGCAGGCCGTCCATGAATTTCCAACCCGCGGGCTCGCCAAACATCTGCAACCACGCGGTGACGTCGAAGTAACCGGTACCTGAGGATGCCGGATGCGGCATCACGACTTGGCCCTTGTAGATCGGCTTGGTCAGGTCCTGCCAGGAGTCCGGTTTGGGAATGCCACGCTTGGCGGCTTCCACCGTGTTGAAGCAGATGGTTGCGCCCCAGACGTCCATGCCGACCCATTGCGGCGGATTTTTCGGATCACGGTACGCAGGCGCAATGCGTGCGAGGCCGACGGGTGCGTACGGCAACATCATGCCTTCGTTTTCGAAGATGGCAAGGCTGGTGGCTGCAACGCCCATGATCACGTCGGCTTTCGGGGCTGCCTTTTCCGCAAGAATCTTGGCGGTAATGATGCCGGTGGAATCACGAACCCACGTCAGCTCGATGTCGGGATGGACCTTGTTGAAGCCTTCCTGGTAGGCCTTCAATTGGTCCGTTTCCAGAGCCGTATAAATGGTGAGCTGCGTTTTCTGGGCCATCGCGGATCCACTGACAACCAGGGTCATGGCAAAAGCGACGGACGACAACCAGCGCATACCTGTGACGACTTTCATCGTTGCTGCTCCCTTGCTCGAGATATTGGAACTTCGGTGCGACCGGATCCGGCCGCGCATTGCCAAAACGAGAATGCTACGCGTGCCGCATGCGGCAACGCAATGCCTGATCGAGTCGGACCGACCAACGCCGTCCTAAACCCTGCGCGGCGCACTGCATTGGTGTCGCACGGCACCATGACCGACCATCGGGCCGCCACGGTCGGGCTCGTTCAATTTCTATCGGTATAATAATCATTGTCTATTGCATTTTGTTGGCAATCGACGTCTCGTGCCCCAAAAAAATGCAAGGCGTCCACGGCGTGCAAGGTCTATCCTCAAGGGTTGCTTCGCCCGCGCTTCGACCAAGGCTTCCGACCATTGTGGTGATTTCGACGTTGCCGCACGACCGTTCCGTGGGGCCCTAGAGGCCTGAAATGAAGACACTGCTCAATCTTCTGGCGGGCGTCTCGCTGCTGGTTTGGGGCACGCACATCATCCGTACCGGCATCCTGCGCCTCTATGGCGAGGACCTGCGCCGCGTGTTGCGCAAAAGCGTCGCCCGCCGGGGCACGGCATTTGTGGCCGGTCTGGGCGTGACCGGGCTGATCCAAAGCAGCACCGCCACGGCGCTGATCGTGGCGGCGTTCGCCGGGCAAGGATTGATCAGCACCGCCCCGGCACTTGCCGTCATGCTCGGTGCCGACGTCGGTACGTCGCTGGTGACGTTGGTACTTTCCTTCGATCTGTCGTGGTTAGCGCCGCTGCTGATTTTTGTCGGCGTCACGATGTTCCTGGCCCGGCAGGCGACATCGGTCGGTCGCTTTGGCAGCGTTCTGATCGGTCTTGGCCTCATCATCTTTGCATTGCAATGGATCGGTCTTGCCGCCAAGCCCTTTGTGCAGGCGGCGGGCGTCGAGGTGATCTTTGCCTCGATGACGGGTGATGTGCTGCTCGACATGCTCGTCGCAGCCTTTTTTACCGTCCTGTGCTATTCGAGCCTTGCGGTCGTGCTGTTGGTGGCCACGCTGGCGTCGTTAGGCGTGATCGGGCTACCTGTCGCCCTGGGACTTGTCCTGGGCGCCAATCTTGGCAGCGGACTGCTCGGCTTGTTGTCGACACTGCGATCGCCACCCGAGGCGCGTCGCGTCACGCTCGGCAACTTCCTGTTCAAGTTGATCGGCTGCGTGTTGGTGATCCCGCTGCTGGGACCCATCAACGGCTGGATCGGCGGCCTCCAGATCGACAACGCACAGGAAGTCGTCCTGTTCCATCTCACCTTCAACATCTCGCTGGCGCTGCTTTTCATTTTTTGGACGGAGCGCATCGCGCACATCGCCGAACGGTTGTTGCCCGACAAGCCGCAGGCCGATGACCCCGCCAAGCCTCGACATCTCGATCCTTCAGCGCTGGCGACGCCCACGCTTGCAATCGCCAACGCCGCCCGGGAAGCCATCCGCATCGGTGACACGGTGGAGGACATGCTGAACGGCATGCTCATCGTGCTGAAGACCAATGATCGGGCGTTGGCCGATCGATTGCGGAGAAAGGACGATGTCGTCGATGCGTTGTATACCGCCGTCAAGCTTTATCTCACGCAGATTTCGCGCGCAGCGCTGGACGACAACGAAGGTCGCCGTTGGGCCGACATCGTCTCGTTTACCATCAACCTCGAGCAGGTCGGTGACATCATCGAGCGCGTGCTCACCGACATCGAGGAAAAAAAGATCGAGAAGCGGCGCAATTTTTCCGAGGCGGGCATGGCGGAAATCTGCGATCTGCATGCGCGTCTCGTGGCCAACCTGCGCCTCGGCATGTCCGTTTTTCTGCACGGCGACTTGAAAAGCGCACAGGAGTTGCTTGCGCAAAAGGTCCTGTTCCGTGATCTGGAGCGCGCGTACGCCGACTCGCATCTCGGGCGGCTTGCCGGCAATACGCTCGACAGCATCGAGACGTCGTCGCTGCACCTCGACTTGATCTCCGACCTCAAGCGGATCAATTCGCACATCTGTTCGATCGCCTACCCCATTCTTGAAGCGGCTGGCGTGCTGGCGCACACGCGGCTCAAGGAACCGGCGGTGGCACCCGATGACGATCCCGTCGGCCGCACGTCGCCGGCTTCCCGTAACCAATGGTCCAAGCGCAAGCCGCGCACGGCCTGATCCCGAACCCACCCATTGGAACTGCCGCTGGACGTTACACTCGCGGTACTGGCCGCGGGGCTGATGCATGCGACGTGGAACGCGTTGCTCAAGTCCTCAGATGGTGGCGATCCGCTGCTCGATACCGCGACAATCGTCACCGGCTCCACGCTGTGTGCGTTGGTTGCGCTGCCGTTCGTACCGTTGCCCAACGGTGCCGCCTGGACGATCGGTGCCGTATCGGTTTTCATTCATTTTGCGTATTACCTGACGCTGGCCGAAGCGTACCGCACCGGCGACCTGTCGTTTGCCTATCCGTTGATGCGCGGCACCGCGCCGCTGCTGGTCACGCTACTGGGTGCACTGTTCCTGCGCGAATTACCGTCGTTGCAGGTCACCTTCGGGATCGTGCTGATTTGTGCCGGCATTGTCGGCATTGCCTTCGCCGCGCGGCACCATCATCCGCGCGCCGCAGTCGCCTGGGCGCTGGCCAATGCCGGCATCATCGCCGTTTACACTTTGCTGGATGGTGCCGGCGCACGCGCGTCGGGCAACGCCCTGTCCTACGTGCTGTGGATGACGTTCATCGAAGGCGTGATGTTTCTTGGCTGGCTGGTCGTACGCCGTCGTCGGGTCGCGGTACGCTATGTCGCGCGGCGCTGGCGCCGCGGTCTCATCGGTGGTTTTTTCAGTATTGCGGCGTATGCGATCGTATT
>JBDTTY010000359.1:0-3641 GCA_040007975.1 Betaproteobacteria bacterium
CTGCCATAATAGGCCTCGACTTTGCGGGCATTCGGGTTCTCCGCCGAATTGTCGGCGCGCACCCGGCCGCTCAATACAATGAGCCCCGCAACATCCGCGGTAGTGTAGGCGTAGCCGGCAGCGTGCGCAGCGCCTGCCGAATGTCCGGCAACGAATACGCGCCTCGGGTCACCGCCAAAGTGGGCAATATTGGATTTGACCCAGGCGACCGCCAGTCGCACATCCTCGCTTCCCGCCGGATACGGACAATCCGGAGCAAGCCGGTATTCGATGTTGACGCCAACAACCCCATGCCGCGCGAAATAGTAGAGTACGTTGGCGTAAATCTCCGCACTGCGATTGCGCGTACCGTCGACGAACGCACCGCCGTGCACGAACACCACCACGGGCTGCGCAGCGCCATCGTTCGCCGCGTAGACGTCGAGCTGCTGGCGTGGATGTTCCGCGTATGCGATGTTGCGGGTGACCTCGACGCCTTGCTTAGGGGCCTGCGCTAGCAGCGGCGTGAAATGCTTGACCATCAGCGCGACATTCGATGGAACATCCGATCCCCAGCGTGGACCCACCTCGGCCATCAATGCCCGCAGCCAGTCCGGAATTGGGGGGGGGTGTTCCGGAGATTGCATTACGCGGCAGCGCGAATGCCGATAAACTTCTGTTGCGACAGTTCCTCGATCGCGTAGCGCACACCCTCGCGGCCAAAGCCCGAGCGCTTGGCGCCGCCAAACGGATAGCTGTCGAGGCGGAAACGACTGGCCTCATTTACCCACAGCGAACCGACCTCGAACTCATTGGCAAAACGCAGCGTCGTGGCGAGATCGCGTGTGAACACGGATCCCTGCAGGCCGAACGGCGAGTCGTTGGCCAGGCGAAGTGCGTCGTCGACGCCGGTACAGCGTTGAATCACCGCCACCGGACCAAAAGCCTCCTCGCGCCACAGCAAGGCGTCGTGTGGAACCTCGGCGACGATGCCGGGGCTGACGATGCACCGGTCGCGTACCGCTGCGAGAATGGAGCGCCCACCGCGCGCGAGCGCGTCGGCCAGCATTGCCATTACTCGATCGGCCGCCGCCATGGAAATCATCGGCCCGATGTCGGTGTCGGGGTTGTCCGGATCGCCGACGCGCAGCGCTTTCGCTGCGCCACAGAAAGCCTCCACGAAGCGGTCGTGGATTTCGGTGGCGACGATGATGCGCTGCGCGGATACGCATTGCTGGCCGCTTGCCTCGAAGGCAGCCGAGGCGATGCGCTTTGCCGCGTCGGCCACGTCGGCATCGGCCATCACCACGTTCGCCGCATTCGAGCCCAGTTCCGCGACGAACTTCTTGGCGCCGGCGGCGCGCACCAGCGCATTCCCCGCGGCACAGCCTCCGGTGAAGGTCACTGCATCGATTTCTGCATGTGCAGCCAGTGCGAGCGCAGGCGAACGGTCGCCAGTCACAACGTTAAACAACCCGGCAGGCAGGCCTGCTTGCGCAAATATCTCGGCAACGGCAAGCGCGACGCGGGTGCCTGCTGGATGAGCTTTGACGATCACCGCGTTGCCGGCGACCAGTGCCGGCGCCACCTTCTGAATCAGCAGATTGATTGGCGCATTGAACGGCGTGATGGCGGCAACGACGCCGTAAGGAACGCGGCGCGTGAATCCGAGGCGTCCGGCACCGGCTTCCACGGCGTCCAGCGGCAAGACTTCGCCACTCAGCGACTTGATTTCATTCGCACATGCACGAACGAACTGCGATGCACGCACGATCTCGACATTCGCAAGCCGCCGCGGTTTGCCGATATCCGCAACAATCAACTGCGCAAGACGCGCTGCAGCAGCATCGATCCCGGTGGCAGCATCGACAAGCCATTGCGCGCGTTGCGCAATGGTTGCGGCGCGCGACGTGCGGTAGGCAGCGCGCGCGTCAACTGCGGCGACGTCGACGAATGCCTCCGGCGAGTCCTGTATTTGCGCAACAACGTCGAGATTGACGGGCGAACGCAGATCAATCAGTGCGCCGCCGTCCTGTCGAAACGCACCGTGAATGAAACTTTGCAATCGAGCCTGCACCGGGATCCTTCTATCACCAATTGGAATGTTGCGCGATTCGAAGTTGGCCCGCGAGCACTGAACGGGCCTCCCTCGGCAAACGAGGATATTGACTGGAAGTTCAAGCCGCCGCGTTGCCGTTTGGTAGGGTTTTACCGAGCGGAAACGCGGCTGATGTTCGATATAATATTGACCAAATAGTCAAGTGTTGTCAAGTTGACGTCGGCGCCAGGAATGTGGCCGAATGATTTCGCACACCTACACGAAATACGAGAATGGACAAGAAAACTGCGCGAACCAAGGCGGAAAAGCCTGCACGAATTGTGGCGGCGCGCCCGACATCGAGAAACAGCTCGAGCGGAACGCGCGCGGCAATCATGGCCGCAGCAGTCACCGAATTCGCCGATAAGGGCTACGATGGCGCGCGCGTCGACGAAATCGCCATGCATGCCGGGGTCAACAAGAACCTGATCTATCACCATTTCGCAAGCAAGGATGGCCTCTTCATCGCAGTGCTCGAGTACACATACGAGGGTATTCGCAAACGGCAGAAAGATTTGAAATTGCGGGATATGGACCCGGTAACCGGCATGCGGAAGCTCGTTATTTTTACCGGTCGCATCTGGGTCCAATTACCGCATTTCCAGCGCCTGTTGCACAGCGAGAACCTGCACGAAGGCGTGCATGTGCGGCAATCGAGCAAGATTCCGCAGATGTACAACCCTTTGCTGGACACGATCAACGATCTCCTTGCGCGCGGCGTCAAGACCGGACAGTTCCGCAAGAACATTGATCCGATTGACCTGTACGTATCGATCACCGCACTGACTGCGCACTACATCAGCAATCGCTATACGTTCGAAGCCATTTTCGGCAAGCGGCTGATGTCGCCCAAGCGCATTCAGCAGCGGCTCGATCACGCTGCAGAAATGATCCTGCGCTACGTGCAGGTCGAGCCCCGCTGATCGCATCGATACCAGAGGCCGGCGCACTGGGGAAGCCGGAAGAGTCACGGTCACGAATTGACAGCAGCAGGATCGCGAACGCGCTCGCCTGCTACAGCTGCAGGTT
Source organism: Betaproteobacteria bacterium (assembly GCA_040007975.1). Classification (GTDB taxonomy): domain Bacteria; phylum Pseudomonadota; class Gammaproteobacteria; order Burkholderiales; family Casimicrobiaceae; genus VBCG01. The sequence goes on from JBDTTY010000359.1 coordinate 3,107, forward strand.
CAACCATGGGGTCGGAGCGCCATCCGGAAGCGTTGGTGCGCAAGAGCGCGGCGAGTAAGGGCCTTAGACTCGATCGGCACCTCCGGCCGCACGCGCATGTGCCGCTGACGAAGCCAGAGAAAAGCGGTAAAGTTTGAGCCAAGCTGTATGCTCGCTGCCGCCGAAGCGAGAGCAGAAGTCGGGCGCTAGTGGCTGGAGGTCCACCGTTGGGACCTGCTGGCCGCCCGGTGTTTGTCCCCAGATCTGCCGCGCCAGTCGTCGCGAAACCGAAGCAAAAGAGGTCAGGACCCACGCGGCAATTCCAAGCAGGCGCTAACACAGAGCCTGCAGAGAAGCTCCTCTGGCCGTCCCGACCTCGGTGCCTTTCTCCATCAATTCACCCGGCCTGTTGGCACCCCGCTTCATGAAGGGAATTTAGGAGCGACAATCCTGCGCGTTTTATGCCATCGTGTCGCGGTCGTCGATTCCTGACGTTCAGTAATAGGGGGGGATTTCGCTTGCCCCTGTGTCTTTTATCCTCTGCCACATCCATGCC
>JBDTTY010000360.1:0-3635 GCA_040007975.1 Betaproteobacteria bacterium
CGCAGGTGCTGAAGGCGGAAGAAGAGCGCTTCGGCGAGACGCTCGAAAACGGGATGAAGATTCTGGGCGGCGCTCTGGAAACGGTCACCAAATCCGGTGGCAAGACGCTCGATGGCGCCACGGCATTCACGCTCTACGATACGTTCGGCTTTCCGTTCGACCTCACGGCAGACATCGCGCGCGGCATGGGCCTGGCGGTGGACGAAGCCGGTTTCGACACCGCGATGAATGCGCAGCGTGATCGTGCGCGTGCGGCGTCCACGTTCAAGGTGGGCGCGCAACTTGAATATTCCGGCCCCAAGACTGCATTTCGCGGCTACGACGCGCTGTCGGACGAAGGTCGTGTGGTCGCGCTGTACAAGGATGGGACAAGCGTGCCATCGCTTGCCGCAGGCGACCTTGGCGTGGTGGTACTCGATCGCACGCCTTTTTACGCTGAGTCGGGCGGCCAGGTGGGCGACCGCGGCGAGCTGACGATCGGCGGCACCTGCCTCACGTTGTTTGCGGTGACGGATACGCAAAAAGTTCAGCCGGATGTGTTTGGCCATGTGGGCGAAGTCAAGACGGGTGAACTCAAGGTTGGCGCAACGGTGGCGGCGCAGGTCGATCACGACGCGCGCGGCCGCACGATGCGCAACCATTCGGCCACGCACCTGATGCACAAGGCGCTGCGTGAAGTGCTTGGCACGCATGTCCAGCAAAAAGGGTCTTTGGTCGATGCCGACAAGACGCGTTTCGACTTTGCGCACAATGCGCCCGTCACTGACGACGAGGTGCGACGTATCGAGCGCATCGTCAACGACGAAATCCTGACCAATGCCGCGACGCAGGCACGCGTAATGGGCATCGAGGACGCGCAGAAGACGGGTGCGATGATGCTGTTCGGCGAAAAATATGGCGACGAGGTCCGTGTTCTCGATATCGGTTCGTCGCGCGAGTTGTGTGGTGGAACGCACGTGGCGCGCACCGGCGACATCGGCTTCTTCAAGGTGGTGGGCGAGGGCGGCGTGGCGGCTGGAATTCGCCGCATCGAAGCGACGACGGGGCGCGGCGCGTTGGCCGTCGTGCAGGCGCAGGAAGCCACGCTGAACGCAGCGGCGGCCGTACTCAAGTCCCCGGTACCGGAATTGGAAGCGCGCATCGCGCAACTGTTGGAAACCGCGCGCACGGCGGAGAAAGAAGTTGCGAAGCTGAAGACCAAGGCGGCGGCCAGCGCCGGGAGTGATCTTGCCAGCAGCGCCGTCGACGTCAAAGGTGCCAAGGTGTTGGCAGTGGCGCTTGATGGCGCCGACGTCAAGGCGCTGCGCGACACGATGGACAAGTTGAAGGACACGTTGAAAAGTGCGGCCATCGTGCTGGGCAGTGTCGCGGACGGCAAGGTCACGTTGATTGCGGGCGTCACCGCCGATCTCATCGGCAAAGTGAAGGCGGGCGATCTCGTCAACCATGTCGCGCAGCAGGTCGGCGGCAAGGGCGGCGGACGGCCCGACATGGCGCAGGCAGGCGGTACCGATCCCGCCGCACTGCCGGCAGCGTTGCAGTCGGTGCGCGCCTACGTTGAACAAAAGCTGTGATTGCGACACCTTCGCTGCAGTTTGCAAGCGACAACAATGCCGGCATCTGTCCGGAGGCACTGGCCGCGCTGGGTGAGGCCAACCGCGGGCATGCGCACGGCTATGGCGACGACCCGTGGACGACGGCTGCCGTGGCGTCGATACGGCGCGTGTTCGAGACCGACTGCGATGTGTACTTCGTGTTCAATGGCACGGCGGCCAATGCACTGGCGTTGTCGTCGATCTGCCGCAGCATGGATGCCGTGGTGTGTCACGCCATCGCGCATATCAACGTCGACGAATGTGGCGCGCCCGAGTTCTTCAGTGGCGGTGCGAAGCTGCTGACGGTCGACACACCGGATGCCAAGTTGACGCTGGACGCGATTGCGAGCGTGGCCATCACACCGCACGACGAACATTCGTCGCGGCCGCGCGCCCTGTCGCTGACGCAGGCTACGGAACTGGGCACGCTGTACAAGGCCGATGAACTGCGCTTGCTGTGCGCTGACGCCCATCGACGCAACATGCGGGTGCACATGGACGGTGCACGCTTTGCCAATGCGGTCGCCTCGCTCGGTTGTGCGCCGGCCGATATCACGTGGCGTGCAGGTGTCGATGTGCTGTGTCTGGGTGGCGCAAAAAACGGATTGGCCATGGGTGAGGCCATCGTATTCTTCGATCACGCAATGGCCGACGAGTTTGCGCGCCGACGCAAGCAGGGCGGCCAACTGGCGTCAAAGATGCGGTATCTGTCGGCACCGTGGAGTGCGGTACTCGACGACGGCGCATGGTTGCGTCACGCTGCGCATGCCAACGCGATGGCACAGCGATTGGCCGCAGCGCTTGCGCTCGTCCCGGGGGCCAAGCTGCTGGCACCGGTCGAAGCCAATGGCGTTTTTGTCGACCTGCCGCGTGCGACGATCGAAGCGTTATGGGCCAAAGGCTGGAAGTTTTACCTGTTTTTGGGCGAGACCGGTGCACGCTTGATGTGCGCGTGGGATACGCCGGAGTCTTTGGTTGATGCGCTGGTGGCCGACATTCGCGAACTCGTGTCCTGCAACGATTGCGCAAGGAGATGGCCATGATCCAACGTCGGATGTTGTTGCTGTTGCTTGCGGTGGTGCCGCTGGCCGCCATCGCGCACCATGGCTGGAGTGAATACGACTCGACAAAGCCGCTCCAGCTCACCGGTACCATCGTTGACGCTCGATATTCGCATCCGCATGGAATCGTCATGCTCAAGACCGCCGACAAGACGTGGCTGGCCGTGCTGGCGCCGCCGTCGCGCATGGAGTCGCGCGGGTTGACGCGGGAGATGCTCAAAGAGGGCAACACTGCCACCGTCGAGGGCTATCCCAACAAATCCAATCCTGACGAAATGCGCTCGGAGCGGATCACGATCGCCGGCAAGACGTTCGAGCTGCGGTGACCACCGCGATCCATGCGCTCGAAAACTCCGGCCTCGGCCGGACGTTGCGCGAGTCGTTGTGGGCGTATCCGATCACCGAAACGCTGCACATCATCGGCCTCGCAGCGCTGTATGGTTCCGTGTTGGTCGTCGATCTGCGCTTGCTTGGGCTCAATCGAACGTTGCCGGTTTCGCGCCTAGCCCGGCACGCACTGCCGTGGACGATTGGCGCATTTTTTCTGGTGATGTTGACCGGGCTTCTGATGTTTACCGCGCACGTGGAAGATTTTCTGACCAATCGCGTGTTCATCCTCAAGATGGGGCTGATCGGCACGGCGGGTGTCAACGCGGCGCTGCTGCACACAGGCGTGATGCGCACCGTGGCCGCGTGGGACATCAATGTCGTACCGCCCGTGCGCGTGCGGATGGCGGCGCTGCTGTCGATCCTGCTCTGGACCTTTGTCATCGCATGTGGCCGGTTGCTGGCCTACACCTGATTCGACATTCGCAAGGACCTCGATCATGCCGCTGCGTAGAGGCCTTTCGCTGGACCATTTCAATCGTCGCGGCGATGGCCGCCTGCCCGGGTTGCTTGGCTATCGCGTCACGGCACTCGAGGAGGGCTTGCTGTCGGCCGAACTCGATATTCGCGCGGACCTGTTGGCGGCCAACGG
>JBDTTY010000361.1:0-3629 GCA_040007975.1 Betaproteobacteria bacterium
ACTGTCAGTCGGTCCATAAAGCATTTGGATTGATTGACGAATTTGTCTCGACGGCAGGACCGATTGCCGCGCACGTGGACGAGCGACTCTTGCGCCTACAAATTCTTGTTCATCGACCGGTCTAGGACATGAATCCGAGTTTCGTGTTCGTGAACGCGCCGATGTTGGGGAAGACGTAAGGTAGATCGGCCTCGGTGATCCCGAACCAGCGGGCCAACGTTGCGCCATATTGTTCGATCGATGTTGTGGGAATCCACCGGCCAGCCGTGCCGAGGTCGTCGGGACCACCGAGTGCCTGCGTCGGAAGCGTTCCATAGAAGTCCCCGCCCTTTACGGCACCGCCGAGTACGAATGCGTAATTGCCCCAGCCGTGGTCGGTGCCCGCGTTTGCGGCCGGCTTGAACGTGCGACCAAAATCAGACATCGTGAACGTCGTCACCTGGGACTCCACGCCAAGCGCCTGCAGAGCCGATTGAAACGTCGCCAAACCCTTGCTCAGCTCATCCAATAGCGCTCGCTGGATCGACACCTGATTGCCGTGCGTGTCGTAGCCGTTCTGCTGTACGAAAAAGATCTGTCGCCGCACCTGGGTTTGCGCGCGGCCCTCGATCAGTTGCGCCACTGTCCTGAACTGGTCGGCCACCTGGCCGCTGGAATTGGCGAAGATCGATGGGACGATGGAGTTCGGGTTTTGCAGGATCGGGTAAACGACAGACGACGCACCGAGGCCCTCCTCGGACAGGAGTTGCGCTACCGCGTCATAAACATTCGTTTGCTCCTGCGCGAGAATTTCCCGCAGCGTCGCGTCGCGTAAAGCATCAAACTGGAGCTGGTTGTTGCCACTCGCAAAAAGCGTGAAATTCGGGTTCGGCGGTACCGCGAGCGGCACCGACGTCTGCCCGAATACAAAGGTCTGCAGCCCGCTCACGGAGGTAAGCGCGGGAAACAGTGTTCCCGGTTGCATTGCTTCCACCCGGTCCGCCATTCGGCCACCCCAGCCCATACGGGTAAAGCCTCGATGATCCCCGCTCTGAACGGCGAGCATCTGGTCGTTGTGCGAAAAGAGATTGGCGGGTCGCGGTGTGGTGAGCGCTTCCAGACCCTGCTTGGTCGAAGGAGCCGCAAGCATGCCGACGTTGCTTACCACTGCAAGACGCTTCTGGTTGAACAATGATTGCAATGGCCCGCACGCCGGATGGAATCCGAATGCAATCCCACCGCTCTCGGGCTGGACCGGCAGCAACTCTGCTTGCCCGAGGTTGACGCCGGACGCCGCAGGCCGGACTGCCGCGTAGGTCTGGTAGCCCGCGCTATCGAAGCGCACGAGGGTGTTCTCGCCGTCGTTTCCGCCGACCATGAAAACGCACACGAGCGCCTTGTAGTCCATGGCGCCCTGCGCGAGCGCGCAGTTGCGCTCGAGCATGGCAAGCAGGCCGCTCCCCGCGAGCGCCTGGAGCAGGCGCCGCCGCACTGGTGAGGGTAGCGATTTCATTTTTGCACCTGGTAGGCGATCGAAGCGAGCGTCAGATTGATAGCAAGCTTCACACGTCGCAGCGATTCCGTCGCCGGGATCTTATTGACGGCCGTGACGATGCTTTTGCGCATCGCAGGCTTCATGGACCAATGCAGAAATAGCCGGTCCATGCGGTCCACCAGTGCATCGGAATTCCCTGCGTAGGGCAGGAACGAGGTAAGCGGCGGGCTCGGCGTCCCGGTGGCGTTGGGAACGAAACCTTGGGGACCCCAACCGTAGTCGCCTTGAGCCCAGGGCATGTCGACGTTGTAGAGGAGCATGTTGATCTGGTTCGCACGATTCAGGAATTCCGCTGACGTGAAAATGGCGAACTCCGGTGCGGGAACCTTGGTCCCCACGAGGGTGAAGTCGGCGGGGTAGTAACCGAACACGGAAGGGAAGAAAAAGAGGTTCTGGCCACTGTCATAGGCGCTGTTGTGGGGACTTTGGCCGTCAGTGAGTACGTCGAGCCCGCGGATCATGGCAGTCCAGAACAAAACGGGATCGCGAAGGCGGCCATACTCGGGATCGATCTTGCGCGCGCCACGCGCCTCGGGATCGAGCAGGACGGCGCGGGTGACTGCGGCGAGATCCCCCCGAACCCCGTGCCCGTTGTCCTTGAATACCGCCGCCACGCGCGCGACGTATCCGGGCGTCGGCGAGCTCGTGACCATTTTTTGAATCAGCTGCTTGCCGATGTATGGCGGCATGTTCGGATGATTCACCAGCATGCGTAACGCCGCTCTCACCTCGCTGTCGGCTCCGCCACCCGCAGGCAATGCCAGTCGACCCTGCAGCAATGTCTTGGCGCCCTGGTCGTGGAATTGGTCAAAAGGGACCATATCTCCGATGAAATAGGCAGCGAGATTCTGTTGTACAGTCCAACCCGGCGACATGCCGGGCCGCGTGGGGAACAGGTAACCCGTGAGCACCCGGGCCATCGTCTCGATATCGCTTTGCGTGTAGGTTGCCACAAGCTGCCCGGCGGCATCCAGTCTCGGCGTGCCATCCTCGTTGAGCGCATTCACCCCGATCGTGAAAAGCTGCATGAGCTCGCGCGCAAAGTTCTCGTTTGGCTTGACGCCGTTTTGTTCGGGTACATTTGCAATCCAGTTCTGAAACGCTCCCAGATCAGGCGATAGAACGTATTTGGCCAGCAGAGTCTCGAACGTTCCCAATGCATGATCGCGCATCCTCTGCTGGAATTCGTCCGTCGCGTAGCCGTACCCTTGATCGTTCGTCGCGAACAACGTATGCCAAGCGTAGGCCATGCGCATCCGCAACTGGTCGGGCGCGGTGCGCGACTGGCGGAAGAACTCCCAGGCGGCCGGTACGTGTGACGCCTTGTTGGTCTCGCACCATTTCTCCGGCGTCCAGGGCTTCGACTTGTCGTTGATGCACGTAAGTTGCTCTGCGACATGGTCGAAATGCGGGCGTTGCGTAAACCGGGTGACATTCATTGGGATCTGCTCGTCCAGCCACTTCTCGATCCCTTTCGCCTTCACCTCGGCCACCAGCGTTTCCGTTGGCCCCAGCGTCGCCTGCTCGAGGAACCGCACGACATCCGCCTCGCGCTCCTCGTCTGTCACCGGCGCGCACATCACGATGCCTTCTAGAACGTCGCCCCGCCGCTGCGGCATTCGCACGTGCGCGGTCAGGTCCACCGTGAAGCGATGGTTGGCATCGGCGATGTTGTCGGTGTAGTAACTGCGATACACCGGCCAATTGCCGCCACAATCGTTGTTACTCGTCGTGGGGATGTAGAAAGCGATGGCTTCGAACGTCCAGGCAGGCAACGTCTTGACCTTCGCGCATTCGGCTGCGTCGGCCGTATAGAAGTGTGAGTTCGGGCCCATGCCCGGCGTGCCAAAGAAGCGACATACGGATTGCAGTCCCTCGGCCGGATCGGTGAAGACCGTGAATTGTCCGCCCGTGCGCGCCCAGCCTTTGACGTTGGTGCCGGCGTCAAGCGCGGCCGCCTCTTCCGGATAGGCCGTAAGGAAGTAGTGATTCAGCGATGCGTTGTAGAACTCGACCGCCGTGCCGAGATCGGCGTGGACGTTGGCGGCACTCGTCAGCCACACGAGCGCGAGCGTGGCCAGTGCACGTTTCGGAA
>JBDTTY010000362.1:0-3619 GCA_040007975.1 Betaproteobacteria bacterium
CGACCTCAACCTTGGCAAGGTTGCGCTCTACCAACTGAGCTATTCCCGCGTAGGAAGAGGGGAATTATAGCGCAAATCCAGCTTTGGTCAAAAGCCCCGCTTAAACATGCGGTTGAACCGCGGTCATGACGGCATCAAGCGCTGACTTTGGCGATGGCATCCGCCACGTAATCGATGTTTTTCGTGTTGAGCGCCGCGACACAGATGCGACCGGTGTCGACGGCGTAAATCGCGAACTCGCTGCGCAGGCGCTGCACCTGGGCCTGCGACAGTCCCGAGTACGAGAACATGCCGCGTTGACGCAGCATGTACTTGAAGTCGGCGTCGGGCATCCGTGCATGCAGACGCTCCACCAGTGTCGCCCGCATCAGCTTGATGCGATCGCGCATGCCTGCAAGTTCGGTTTCCCACAGCGCACGCAACGCGGGCGTGCCCAACACGGTGGCCACGATCTGGCCCCCATGCGTGGGCGGGTTGGAATAATTGATCCGCACGACGCGCTTGATTTGCGACAACACGCGGAGGGCCTCGTCCTTGTCGGCGGTGGCGACGGACAACGCACCCACGCGCTCGCCATACAACGAAAATGATTTCGAGAACGAACTCGACACAAAGATCGGGCCCGGCGTGGCGGCGAAGCTACGCACGACCGACCCATCGGCGTCGATACCGTCACCAAAGCCCTGATAGGCGATGTCGAGAAACGGCACGAGTCCGCGCGCGCGGACGACTTCGATGATGCGGGTCCACTGTTCGGCGGTGGGATCAGCGCCGGTGGGGTTGTGACAGCACGCATGCAAAACCACGATGCCGCCGGTGGGGATCTGCTCCAGCGACTTGATCATGCCTGCAAAGTCGAGGCCCTGCATGGCGCTGTCGTAGTACGTGTAATTGTTGACGGTGAAGCCGGCGCCTTCAAACAGCGCGCGATGATTTTCCCAACTGGGCGCGCTGATCCACACTTGCGCGCCGGGGGCAAAACGACGCAGAAAATCGGCGCCAATCTTGAGCCCACCGGTACCGCCCAACGCCTGCACCGTGACGGCGCGGCCCGACTTGACCGTTGCGCTGTCGGCACCGAACAGGAGCATCTGTACAGCCTTGTCATACGCCGGTATGCCGTCGATCGGCAGGTAGCCGCGCGGCGCGTTCTTGTCGGTCATTTCGCGCTCGGCTTGCTTGACGCACGCCAGTAGCGGCAATTTGCCGTTGTCGTCGTGGTAAACGCCGACGCCAAGGTTCACTTTACCGGGGTTGGTGTCCGCAAGATACGCGTCGGTTACCCCCAGAATCGGGTCGCGCGGAGCGAGTTCGACGGCAGACAGCAGCGAGGCGGGCAGGGGCGCGTTCATGGCAAGGCCGGGTTGGGGAAAAACATCATTTTACGCGAACGCGCACGACCCATTTTCGGCCCTGTCCATTACGCGAAATCAAGCCACTTCACGACGCTGACGAGTGCCGCGACCCATGTGACCGACGTGGCAAACATGCTGATCGTGTAGCCGATGCCGCGCTTGGCGGCAGCGGACCAATAACCCACGGCATAGATAACCCGACCCAGGATGTAGACGCAGCACGCCAACGCCGCGTACCGCGGATTGCCGAACCATGCATAGATCCACATCGACGGCAGGAAGATGATCAGTTGCTCGATCTCGTTCATCTGCACGCGATAGGCACGTTCGAAGGCTGGATCGCCCGTGGTGGCCGGCGCCTTGACCTTGTAACGGGTGCGCATGCGCCCCACATTAAATACGGTCACCATGTACCAGAGCAGGGCAAGCAATGTCGTCAGGGCGGGCAGGGACAGCGGCATGGCAGACTCCAGAATGAATATCGTCGACTCGACAGCAAGCGGGCGCAAGGCTAACGTGCATCTCCTCTACAAGCAATTGCTCCGCTCGCGCGGTTGACCATCGATGGCCTCGCCCGAGACGCCGGCAACGATCGAGATACCCAAAGTACCGCCGCTGACGGCGTTGCGCATCCTCGCGCGCGTCTGGCGCTTTGTACAACCCTATCGACGGCAGGTGATTTTCGCGGGCATTGCGCTCGTGTGCGCCGCCGGCGCCGTGCTGATGATCGGGCAAGGTCTCAAATTCGTGATTGACCGCGGTTTTTCGGCTGGCAGTGGGCCGGAGCTCGACCGCGCGTTGATGTTCATGCTGGGTGTGGTGGTGGTCGTCGCGTTTGCCACGTACGCGCGCTTCTACTTTGTGTCATGGATCGGCGAGCGCGTGACGGCGGACCTGCGCCGCGCGGTATTCGATCACCTGCTGGCATTGCCACCCGGCTACTTCGAGGTGATGCGTACCGGCGAAGTGATTTCGCGGTTGACCAACGATACGACGATGCTCGAGACCGTGATCGGCTCCAGCGCATCGATGGCCATCCGCAACGTTTTGTTGATGATCGGTGGCCTCGTGATGCTGGCGCTCACCAGTGCCAAGCTCACGCTGCTGGTGTTGGTCGGTGTGCCGCTGGTGCTGGTGCCGATCATTTTCTTTGGCCGGCGCGTGCGCAAGCTGTCGCGCGTCGCGCAGGATCGCGTCGGCGAGGTTGGCGCCTATGTGGACGAGGCGCTGCACGAAATTCGCACGGTGCAGGCCTACGGTCACGAAGATGTCGATCGCCGCGAATTTGGCGCGCGTGTGGAAGGCGCGTTCGGCACCGCATTGCAGCGCATCCGGCAGCGTTCGCTGCTGGTGGCGGCCGTGATCCTGCTGGTATTTGGCTCGGTCGGCATCATCCTGTGGATCGGTGGTCACGACGTGGTAGCTGGCCGCATCACAGCGGGGCAGTTGTCGGCTTTTGTGTTCTACGCGATCGTCGTGGCGGGTGCCGCTGGCACGATCAGCGAAGTGATGGGCGAATTACAACGCGCGGCCGGCGCCACCGAGCGCCTGTTCGAATTGCTGGCCATCGAGCCGGCGATTCGTGCGCCGGCGCATCCGGTCGCGTTGCCGATGCCGTCGCAGGGCATCGTGAGTCTGCGCAATGTCACGTTTCATTACCCGTCACGTCCCGATGCGGCGGCACTGCAGGAATTTTCCCTCGATGTTGCCGCGGGCGAGAAGGTCGCCTTGGTCGGACCATCGGGCGCAGGCAAGACCACGGTGTTCCAGTTGTTGCTGCGCTTCTACGATCCGCAGTCGGGCACCGTGTACGTCGACGGCGTCGACGCGAAACTCGTCGATCCCGAAGCGTTGCGCACGCGGATGGCTCTGGTGCCGCAGGATCCGGTGATCTTCGCGGCCAGCGTGTCCGACAATGTTCGCTACGGCCGCCCCGACGCCTCCGACGACGACGTGCGCGCTGCCTGCGAGGCGGCCTATGCGACCGAATTCATCGACAAGCTGCCGGACCGCTACGACAGCTTTCTGGGCGAACGCGGCGTGCGCTTGTCCGGCGGCCAGAGGCAGCGCCTGGCCATCGCCCGCGCCATCCTCGCGGATCGGCCCATCCTGTTGCTGGATGAGGCGACCAGCGCGCTGGATGCGGAAAGCGAGCGGATGGTGCAGTTGGCGCTCGAACGACTGATGGCCGGGCGCACCGTGATCATCATCGCCCATCGGCTGGCCACGATTCGCCATTCGGACCGCATTGCGGTGATCGACGG
>JBDTTY010000363.1:0-3610 GCA_040007975.1 Betaproteobacteria bacterium
TCCGCGACAAACTGGCCTCGGCAACCAATGTGGCCGATCTCGACGCGCTGTTCCGCACCTGGGAACCCTCGGCTTGAAACTCCCCCCCGAAGCGTCGCTTCGCGCCGCCTCCCCCCAAGGGGCAAGCGCGCCCTTGGGACGGCCCGGCGAGCGCGCATGAACTCGGAGGCCGCCATGCGTCAGGTCAGCGTTCAGCGCCTGTTCGACGACAATTGCGATCGTCTTGGCATGCACTGGAAAGGCGGCCGTCAGGGCGGCGGTCGAGTGCTCACTGCCGAAAGCGCGCTGAAGCCCACCGTCGGCCAGGTGGGACACATGAATCTCATCCATCCTTTCCGCATCCAGATCTTGGGCGCGGCGGAGGGAACGTATCTCGGCAGCCTCAGCGACGACGAACTGAAGAGTTCCATCAATCGTCTGTTCACGCCTGAATTGCTGGCCGTCGTCATGGCCAACGGCGAACGGCCGCCGGACTATCTGCTCGATCAATGCAACCATCATCACGTTGCGTTGTTCACGTCGCCGCACCCGTCGCCGCACATGGTGGACGTATTCCGCCTTTACCTGGCGCGCGTACTTGCCGAGTCGACAAGTCTGCACGGCGTGTTCCTCGATGTGCTGGAAATGGGTGTATTGATCACCGGTGCGTCGGCCATCGGCAAAAGCGAGCTCGCGCTCGAACTCATTTCGCGCGGCAACGGGCTGGTGGCCGATGACATCGTCGAGCTGTACCGGATTTCGCCCGACACCATCGAGGGTCGTTGTCCCGCGGTGTTGCGTGATTTTCTCGAAGTGCGTGGCATCGGTGTCCTCAACATCCGCACGATTTTCGGCGAAACGGCCGTGCGTCCGCGCAAGTTGCTGAAACTGATCGTGCACCTTGAGGATCACGGCCACGAAGCATTTACCGAACTCGACCGATTGCAGGTCAACGCCACGTATCAGGATGTGCTGGCGGTGCCAATTCGCAAAGTGACGATCCCGGTGGCGGCAGGCCGCAATCTCGCAGTGCTGGTCGAAGCGGCCGTTCGCAATTTCGTGTTGAACCAGCGCGGCATCGACAGCACCAAGGAATTCATCGAGCGGCAGCAAAAACTGATGGAAGACGGAAGCTGACTCCGGATGGACCTGCTGCTCATCGGCGGCGTCTCGGGTTCGGGCAAAAGCGTGGCTCTGGCCGCGCTTGAGGACGCCGGTTACTACGCCGTCAACAATCTGCCGCCGCCACTCCTGCCACAAACCATTGCGCATCTGGCGGACAGTGGTCAGCAACGTGTCGCCGTGGCGCTCGACGTCAAGACCGGTCCCGGCTTGCCCGGACTTGCGGCCGCCATTGCACAGGCACGGAGCACCGGCTGGAATGTGCGTTTCCTCTATCTCGACGCCAAGGTCGATACGCTCGTCAAACGTTTCTCGGAGACCCGGCGTCGTCACCCATTTTCCAGTGATGAGCGCACGCTCACCGAAGCGATCGATTACGAGCGCGATCTGCTCGCCGAGGCGCGCGAACTGGGCTTTGTGTTCGACACGAGTGATCTGCCTGCGGCGGCACTGCGCGGCTGGATCAAGGATCTGATCGCCGTCGATCCATCGAAGATCACGCTGCTGCTCGAGTCGTTCGGCTTCAAGCATGGCGTGCCACTCGATGCCGATCTCGTCTTCGACGTGCGCTGCCTGCCCAACCCGCACTACGAGCCAGCGCTGGCACCGCTGACCGGCAAGGAGGCGCCCGTCGTCGCGTTTCTCGAAGCCTTGCCGGAGGTCGAACGCATGTATGCGGACATTCACCGCTTTGTCAGCGACTGGCTGCCCGACTACGCGCGCGACAATCGCAACTATCTGACCGTTGCGGTCGGTTGCACGGGGGGGCGCCATCGCTCGGTGTATCTGGTCGAACGTCTGGCGCGTGTCTTTGCCGATCGGCAACAGGTATTGGTGCGCCATCGCGAGCTCAACTAGCATCCGCTTGCATTGGCTCAGGCGTCGTTGCAACGATAGTCGAATAAAATCACCCGATGTCCGCGACCAAGACCATTACCCTCGCCTTCACCGGCGCCTCCGGGATGCCCTATGGACTGCGACTGCTCGATTGCGTCCTTGCGGCCGGTTGTCGCGTGCATCTCCTGTATTCGCCCGCCGCGCAGATCGTCGCCAAGCAGGAATGCGATCTGGTGTTTCCAACGCAGCCGCGTGAAGCGAAGCGATTTTTTGGCGAACGGTTTGGCGCGGCGGACGGGCAATTGCGCGTTTATGCACGCGAGGATTGGATGGCGCCGGTGGCATCGGGCTCCAATCCCGCCGATGCGATGGCCGTATGTCCATGCAGCATGGGTACTCTCGCGGCCATTGCTGCCGGACTCGCCGACAATCTGATCGAGCGCGCCGCGGACGTAATGCTGAAGGAGCGTCGACCGCTGGTACTGGTGCCGCGCGAAACGCCGCTGTCGGTGATCCATCTCGAAAACATGACGCGGCTGGCGCGCGCCGGGGCGGTGATTTTGCCGCCGTCACCGGGCTTTTATACCCATCCGCAAACGGTAGCCGATGTGGTCGACTTTGTCGTGGCACGGGTGCTGGATCAATTGCAGGTGCCGCACACTCTGGTGCCGCGTTGGGGCGACGCGCGCGACGCGAGCCCCCTTCCCGGCACGGAGTCGGCCTGATGTGGCCTTTCGACAAAGCGGACGACGGTCGCAAGCCCTGCGCACTGCCGCTGTTTCCGCTGAAAACAGTGCTGTATCCAGGGGGCCTCCTTCCGCTCAAGATTTTCGAACAGCGCTACATCGACATGGCCAAGACCTGCCTTTCCGAAAACCGACCATTTGGCGTATGTCTGATCACGCAGGGCGAGGAAGTCGCCGTGCCGCAGGGGGCCGCGCCCGCCATCGCATCGGTAGGCACGTTTGCCCGCATCACGGATTGGGACATGCCCCAGTTGGGCATCCTGCACGTGGCTACACAAGGTGGATCGCGCTTCCAAATTCGGGGACACACCCCATCAGACAACGGCCTCGTGGTGGGCGACGTGATTGCCATTCCGGATGAACCGGCAATGCCGCTGCACGAACAGTACCAGCCACTTGTAAACTTGCTGGAATTGATCGCCTCGCGGGTGGGGCCGCAAAATTTTCCCACCGACCATCACTACGACGATGCGTCGTGGGTTGGGTACCGGCTGGCCGAAGTGCTGCCGCTGCCGCTGCCGATCAAGCAAAGCATGCTCGAGATCAACGACGCCGCCGTGCGCATGCAGGTGCTGCAGAAATTTCTCACCCAGCAGGGCGTAATCTAGGCCCCCGGCGCGTCGGGGCCGACGCGTATAATTTCGCCTTGGCATAACACCAGCGCGGAATCTCATGGCCGGTCACAGCAAGTGGGCGAACATCAAGCACAAGAAGGCCGCGACGGATGCAAAGCGCGGCAAGATCTTCACGCGCCTGATCAAGGAAATCACCGTTGCGGCGCGACTGGGTGGCGGTGACACGTCGATGAATCCGCGCCTGCGCCTCGCAGTCGACAAGGCGATGAGCCAGAACATGCCCAAGGACACGATCGAGCGCGCAACCAAGCGCGGCGCCGGTGACCTCGAAGGCGTCAACTACGAGGAAAT
>JBDTTY010000364.1:0-3605 GCA_040007975.1 Betaproteobacteria bacterium
CTCGTCGTCGGCAACTGGAAAATGAACGGCGGGCTGGCGTCCAATGCAGCGCTGCTGACAGCGCTGACGGCGCAATGGCAGCCTACGCCGGGTCGGGATATTGCGGTTTGCGTGCCGTACCCCTATCTGGGTCAGACGCGCGATGTACTGGCCGGGACGGCAGTGCGGTGGGGCGCGCAGGACGTGAGTGAACACGCGGCTGGAGCCTTTACCGGCGACGTGGCGGGCGGGATGATCGCCGAGTTTGGCGCCAGCATGGTGCTGGTGGGACATTCGGAGCGACGGCAGTTGCACGGTGAAACGGATGCGATGGTGGCGGCCAAGGCACTTGCTGCACTGGCAGCGGGGCTGACGCCTGTGGTGTGTGTGGGTGAAACGCTGGCTCAACGTGATGCGGGATCCACCGAAGCGGTAGTTGGGCGGCAGTTCGATGCCGTGGCCGGCGCGTTGCAGCAGCGGATGGCGTTGACGGTCGTTGCGTACGAGCCGGTTTGGGCGATCGGAACCGGTCGCACGGCAACGCCGGAGCAGGCGCAGGCGGTGCATGCATTTTTGCGCGCACGATTGCGGCAGGCATCGGCACCGGAGGTATCGCTGTTGTACGGCGGCAGCGTCAAGGCAAGCAATGCTGCGGCGCTGTTTGCGATGCCGGACATCGACGGCGGTCTGGTTGGAGGCGCGTCATTGGACGCGAATGAATTTATAGCTGTTGCAAGGGCCTGAGACACAGGCGGCGGGCAGCAGCGGAGCGCAAGGATCATGGCAATATTCGAATCGTTTTTGTTGTTGGTGCACATCGCCGTGGCGGTGACGCTGTGCGGCCTCGTGCTGTTACAGCATGGCAAGGGTGCGGACATGGGTGCGGCCTTTGGCAGCGGGTCGTCGGGCAGCCTCTTCGGTGCATCCGGATCCGCCAACTTCCTGTCACGCAGCACCGCAGTATTGGCGGCCGTGTTCTTTTTGACCAGTCTTGGCCTCACGTATCTCGGCTCGACCAAGTCGGCACCCAAAGACGTGATGCAGCAGGGGGTGATGGGCTCGACGCCTCCGGCCAAGACGTTGGACATTCCCAAGCCGGCCGTGTTGCCGGGCGCACCGGTGGCACCCGCCGCCGACAGCGCGCCACAAAGCGTCCCATCCAAGGCGGCCGATGTGCCGAAATAAATGGCCGGCCTGACGTAATCAATTTCGGTGCTGCGTCATGCGCCGATGCAGTTGGAATAGTGCAATGCCGACGTGGTGAAATTGGTAGACACGCTGTCTTGAGGGGGCAGTGGCGAAAGCCGTGGGAGTTCGAGTCTCCCCGCCGGCACCAGTAACAAGACGATCCGCGTTCGAAGATCCGGATCGGATGCAACAAGGCGTGCAGCGCGGACCTGCAACACCGCGCAGCGCTCGATGTTCAACCGGGCAAGGCGGCGCACGACGCGCCAAGGCAATTCGCAATGCTGGAACAGTACTTTCCGATTCTGCTTTTCATCATCGTCGGCCTCGGGCTCGGCATTCTTCTTCTGTCGCTCGGCACGCTGCTCGCGCCCAATCGGCCCGACGCGCAAAAGCTCTCGCCCTACGAATGCGGCTTCGAGGCCTTCGAAGACGCGCGCATGAAATTCGACGTCCGCTACTACCTCGTGGCGATTCTGTTCATCCTCTTCGATCTCGAAATCGCGTTCCTCTTTCCGTGGGCCGTCGTGCTGCCCGAAATCGGCTTTGAGGGCTTTGTCGCGATGATGATCTTCCTGCTGATTCTGGTCGTCGGTTTTGCGTACGAGTGGAAGAAGGGGGCGCTGGAGTGGGAATGAGATCGATCGCTGTACCTGTGCTGCGGAGTTATTGCCATGGCCATTGACGGCGTACTGGAGCAAGGCTTCGTCACGACGACGCTCGACAGCGTCATCAACTGGGCGCGCAATGGGTCGATGTGGCCGATGACGTTCGGCCTTGCGTGCTGCGCCGTGGAAATGATGCATGCGGGTGCGGCGCGCTACGATCTCGATCGCTTTGGCATCGTGTTTCGGCCCAGTCCGCGGCAATCTGACGTGATGATCGTTGCCGGCACGCTGTGCAACAAGATGGCACCGGCGCTGCGCAAGGTCTACGACCAGATGGCCGAGCCGCGTTGGGTGATCTCGATGGGGTCGTGCGCCAACGGCGGCGGCTACTATCACTATTCGTATTCGGTCGTGCGCGGCTGTGATCGCGTGGTGCCGGTCGACATCTATGTCCCGGGCTGTCCGCCGACATCGGAGGCGCTGATCTACGGCATCCTGCAATTGCAGAACAAGATCTGGCGCACCAACACGATCGCGCGCTGATGAGCACACGTCTGCAAAAACTGGAGACGGCATTGCCGGAGGTCTTCGGCGACGCTCTTGCCAGTCTCGTCGTTGATCGCGGTGAGATCACGGTTGTCGTGGCACCCGAGCGCCTGCGCGACGTGATGACACATTTGCGTGACTTGCCACAGCTTCAATTCGAGTCGCTGATCGACGTCTGCGGCGTCGACTACTCCACGTACGGCGACGGTGCGTGGGACGGCCAGCGTTTTGCCGCCGTTTATCACCTGCTGTCGCTGGCGCACAACCATCGCTTGCGCGTGCGGACATTCGCCGCCGACGATGACTTTCCGGTCGTGCCGAGCGTGCAGGACATCTGGCCGGCGGCCAACTGGTTCGAGCGCGAAACCTTTGATCTCTACGGCATCGTGTTCGATGGCCATCCGGATCTGCGACGCCTGCTTACCGACTACGGTTTTGTTGGCCATCCGTTTCGCAAGGATTTTCCGTTGTCGGGCTACGTCGAGGTTCGCTACGATCCCGAGCAGCGTCGTGTGATCTATCAGCCCGTCACGATCGAGCCGCGCGAAGTCACGCCGCGAGTCATTCGTGAAGACACCTACGCGGGAACCAAATAGTGGCGGAGATTCGCAACTACACGATGAATTTCGGGCCGCAGCATCCGGCGGCGCACGGCGTGCTGCGACTGGTTCTCGAACTGGATGGCGAGGTGATCGAGCGCGCCGATCCGCACATCGGTCTCCTGCATCGCGGCACCGAGAAGCTGATCGAGCACAAGACGTACATCCAGTCGCTGCCGTACATGGATCGTCTCGACTACGTGTCGATGATGTGCAACGAGCACGCGTATTGTCTCGCGATCGAGCGGCTGCTGGGCATTGAGGTGCCGGAACGCGCGCAGTACATCCGCACGATGTTCGACGAAGTCACCCGCCTCCTCAACCACCTGCTGTGGCTGGGTGCCCATGCGCTCGACGTCGGTGCCATGACGCCATTCCTCTACGCGTTCCGCGAGCGCGAGGAATTGTTCGACATCTACGAAGCGGTGTCCGGCGCACGGATGCACGCTGCCTATTATCGGCCGGGCGGCGTCTACCGCGACCTGCCGGACCGCATGCCGCAGTACCAGGCCTCCAAACTGCGCAACGCGCGGGAAATGAAGCGGCTCAACGAAAATCGGCAGGGCTCGCTGCTCGACTTCCTGCAGGACTTCACCGACCGCTTTCCGCAGCGCGTCGACGAGTACGAAGAGTTGCTGACCGACAACCGCATCTGGAAGCAGCGCACCGTGGGCATCGGCGTGGTCAC
>JBDTTY010000365.1:0-3593 GCA_040007975.1 Betaproteobacteria bacterium
TGGCTTTGCCGAAATCAATTGGAGTCTGACCCTACTTGATTTGCATAGCCGCTAAAGCGCCACCGACATCCCGCCGTCCATGATCACGATTTGCCCGGTCATGTAATTGGCAGCAGGCGACGCGAGAAACACCGCGAGCCCGGCCAATTCCTGAGGATTGCCCCAGCGCCCGGCCGGCGTGCGCTTGCACACCCACGCGTTGAACTCGACGTTGTCGATCAGGGCGCGATTCATCTCGGTGGCGAAATAGCCGGGCGCGATTGCATTGACCTGAATGTTGTACGGCGCCAATTCCACGGCCATGCCGCGCGTCAATTGCCGCACGCCGCCCTTGGCCGCGGTGTAGGGCACCACAGACGGTCGCGCCAGTTCGCTCATCAGCGACGCGATGTGCACAATCTTGCCCTCTTTGCGCTCGATCATGCCGGGCAGCACTGCCTGCGAGACGACAAAGGGCGCGGTGAGATTGGTGGCGATGATTGCGTCCCAGTCTTCTGCCGGAAAGTCCTGCATCGGCCCACGGCGCTGGATGCCGGCGTTGTTGACCAGGATGTCGACTTTGCCGTGCCGCGCGATCACCGCGTTGACGCCGGCAAAAACGGCCGTGCGATCGACGACGTCGAAAGCTTCGACGTCGGCCTTGAAGCCTTCGGCGATCAGCGCATCGGCGGCTTGCCGCAATTCGTCTGGCTTGCGGCCATTGAGCACGACGGTGGCGCCGGCTTCGGCCAGGCCGCGCGCAATCGCAAAGCCTAGGCCGCGATACGCGCCGGTGACGATGGCCACACGTTGATCGAGACGAAATGTTTGGGGCAATGAAACGGACATGAAACGAAGCTCCTTAGCGGAAACAATGGCGGTAGACGAGGCTGAAGCCTCGCCTGCGGTTGTCGTGGTTTCTACACCAGCGCATGCGTATCGGCATCCACCGGCATTGCATGCCCGGAAATATTGGCGCCCCGCGGCGAGGCCAGAAACACGATGGCATGCGCAATGTCGTCGGCGGTGACAAATCGATTGAGCGACGTCTTGGCCAGCGCTTCGTCGCGCACGACATCAGGATCCACGCCGCGCAACATCGCCTTGTTGGCGTAGACCGCATCGATGCGCGCACCGGCTACAGACCCGGGACAGATCGCATTGACGCGAATGCCGAAGCCGCCTAATTCGATCGCCAGCGATTTGGTGAAACCGATCACACCCCACTTGGCCGCGGCATAGGGCGACCGATTGGGAAAGCCGAAGCGTCCGGCGGCGGAGGAGAGATTGGCGATGCTGGGATTGGGGCTGACCTTCAATAGTGGAATGGCCTTTTGCGCGCACAGAAACTGCCCGGTCAGATCCACGGCCAGCGTGCGATTCCAGTCCGCGAGACTGATGTCTTCGCATGGCGCGGTGGGACCCGCGATTCCCGCGTTGTTGACCAGCGCATCGAGGCCTCCCATCTCGCGCACCACGCCCGCGAAGAGGCCGGCGACAGCGTCGGGATCAGCCACGTCACACAGTTGCTGACCGATTTCCGCATCGCTGGCCGCCATCGCGGCCAACGCCCGCACATCGATGTCGCACACGTGCACGCGCGCACCTTCGCGGGCAAACGCTCGCGCCGTCGCGAGGCCGATTCCCGAGGCGCCCGCGGTGATCAGCACGCGCAAGCCGCGAATTTGCATGTCCATGGCACCATTCCCTGCATGACCGCTGTGCGGCCGAATGCGACAATGTACGCGGAGGCGCGCGGGATGTCCCGCGGCGGTGCGCAACGGATGGTGGAATACGCATGGAAACCGCGGCAATCATCGGTGCAGGTCTGATCGGGCGAGCATGGGCCATGGTGTTTGCGCGTGCCGGGTGGACGGTCCACTTGTATGACGCGATCCCAGGACAGGTAAGCGCGGCCCAGGATTACATGGCGAGAAGTCTCGCCGAGCAGCAGGCGGTGGGACTAGCTGACGATGCGGTCGCGGCGATGGCGCGAATTCTGCCGGTCGCCACACTCGAAAATGCGGTGGCCGGAGCGGCATGGGTGCAGGAAAATCTGCCGGAGAACGTGGCGCTAAAACTCGCCGTGTTTGCGGCATTGGATCGCGCGGCGGCCGCTGGCACCGTGCTGGCGAGTTCGACGTCGGCTATTCCGGCATCGCACTTCACCGAAGCACTGGGGGGCCGCGGTCGTTGTCTGGTTGCACATCCTGTCAATCCACCGCATCTTGTGCCGGTCGTGGAACTGTGCGGCGCGACGTGGACCACGCGCGCGACCATCGATCGCGCCTACGCCGTGATGAGCGCCATCGGTCAGGTGCCGGTGGTGGTCAAGCGCGAGCTGCCCGGATTCATTCTCAATCGATTGCAAGGGGCGTTGCTGACCGAAGCAATGCGTCTGGTTGGTGAGGGCTACGTGTCACCCGCCGACCTTGACAAGACCATCAGTGCCGGGCTGGGCCTGCGCTGGTCGTTTCTCGGCCCGTTTGCAACCATCGAATTGAACGCCCCTGGCGGGGTGCCGGACTACTGCGCGCGCTACGCCGAGTTCTATCGCAAGCTGGCACAGACGCCGGCCGGACCGGAGGCATGGTCCGCGGCCAACGCGGCGCAAGTGGCCGACGCGATGGGGACTTCCTATGATGCGGCTCAACGCGATGCCCGGATGCAGTGGCGCGATCGTCGCTTGATGGCGCTGGCCAAACACCAACGCGAACAACCTGAACACGATTAAAGGAGCATCACCCGTGGCGCAATCCCGCAAAGTCATCATCACCTGTGCCGTGACCGGCGCGATCCACACGCCGTCAATGTCGCCGTATATTCCGATCACACCCAAGGAGATTGCGGATGCCGCTGTCGCGGCGGCAGAGGCGGGTGCCGCCATCGTCCATCTGCACGCGCGTGATCCGATCGATGGCCACCCCACGCAGGACCCGAAATACTTCCGTGAATTTGCGCCGGAGATCGCTCGACGCAGCGATGTGGTGATCAACTTCACCACGGGTGGCGCGCCCACGATGGACATCGAAGAGCGCCTGCAGCCGGCGTTGCAATTAAAACCGGAAGTGGCGTCGCTCAACATGGGCTCGATGAATTTCGGGTTGTTTCCGATGCTGGCGCGATTCCCCGATCTGAAGCACGCGTGGGAGCGGCCATATCTTGAAGGGTCGGTGGACCGGATCTTCAAGAACACGTTCAAGGATATCGAGCACATTCTCACGTCGTGCGAATCCAATGCCACGCGCTTCGAAATCGAGTGCTATGACATCGGACACCTTTATACCGCCAAGTATTTCTTCGATCGCGGCGTGGTCAAGGCGCCGCTGTTCATTCAAAGCGTGTTCGGGATTCTGGGCGGCATCGGCGCGCATCCGGATGATGTGATGCACATGAAACGCACCGCTGATCGGCTGTTTGGCAATCAGTACCATTGGAGCGTACTTGGGGCCGGGCGCAACCAGTTGCCGATTGCCGCCATGTCGGCCGCAATGGGTGGCAACGTTCGCGTGGGTCTTGAAGACAGCTTGTGGCTCGGGCCGGGCAAGCTCGCCGAATCCAATGCCGCGCAGGTAAGCGCCGTGCGCAAGATCATCGAAGGGATGGGGCTGCAG
>JBDTTY010000366.1:0-3585 GCA_040007975.1 Betaproteobacteria bacterium
GCAGCGCCTCCTTGGCCAGCGTCAGCGAAATCTCCTGCCCGTGGAAGTTGGAGTACGCCAGCACGCGCTTTAACGCCCCTTCCAGTTCGCGCACGTTGGAGCGGATGTGCTTGGCGATGAAGAACGCCACCTGCTCGTCCATCCGCATGCCCACCGAATGCGCCTTGGCCAGCAGAATAGCCACGCGCATCTCGAGTTCAGGCGGTTCCAGTGCCACCGTCAGCCCCCATCCAAACCGCGAAATCAGTCGCTCCTCGATCCCGGTGATTTCCTTGGGATACGTGTCGCAGGTGATCACCACCTGCTTGTGCGCCTCGATCAGCGTGTTGAAGAGGTAAAAAAACTCTTCCTGCGTGCGGTTCTTGCCGCCGAAGAACTGGATGTCGTCGATCAGCAGCAGATCAAGGGAACGATAGTGCCGCTTGAATTCGTCGAAGGCCTTGTGCTGGTAGGCGCGCACCACGTCGGACACATAGGTCTCGGCGTGGATGTAGCGGATCTTGGCCGCGGGATTGGCGGCGAGAATCTGGTTGCCGATGGCCTGGACCAGGTGCGTCTTGCCCAGCCCCACGCCGCCATAGACAAAGAGCGGATTGTAGGACGTCGGATGATCGGCCACCTGCATCGCGGCGGCCCGGGCCAGCTGGTTGGCCTTGCCGGACACAAAAGTGGCGAAATTGAAGGTCGGATTGAGGCTGGTGGCATCCAACCGCCGCGCCACAGGCACGACAGAGGTCACGACAATGGGCGTGCTATCCACAGGGCGCACCGGGGCGCTAAGCACTTGGCTGGAGGCCCCATTGGGGGCGACCGGGGCGGCCAGGGCGGCGGGTGCCACGGCATCGGCCACGGCAAATTCGATGGTCACCGGGGTGCCTGCCGCGGCTTCGGCCAACGTTGCGATCCGAGGCCCGAAGCGATCCTTGACCCACTGCAGGATGAAGCGGTTGGGCGCGACCAGTTTCATCCGCCCACCCTCGTCGGCACAGGCTAGAGGCGCAATCCAGGTGGCAAATTGCTGAGGGGTGAGTTCATTCTGAAACGTCTGCAGACAGGCGTTCCAGGCGGCGGGTGCGGCGGCAGACGACATCGGGTTGGGCGGCTCTTGGCGGTGTGGTGGTGGGTTCGGTGGCGAGGCGGGCGGCACCACGGTCAGGCGCTCTAGCGAAGCTCTGCGACCGCAGTGTCAGACTGTGGATTGTAGTCGCGCCCGCGCCAGTTATCCACAGGGATGGAGGGGATGGCGGCGCGCTGACCACGACCGCGCCGTCCTGCGTGCCGTGGATTGCTAGTGATCACTCGCACCGGTAAAGCCCCGCCGACGTGATGCGTTGCGGCATTGACAGAAGGGGGCATAACGCGCTCTAATATAAGGCTTTTCCGCCGCAATCCGCCGCGCTTTCCTGGTTCATGTTGGCGCGCACGTTCAACACCGCCCGCAAGGGTGAAAAGGTCTTGTCATGAAACGCACATTTCAGCCCTCCGCGATTCGCCGCGCCCGCAAGCACGGTTTTCGCGCCCGCATGTCGACCGTTGGCGGCCGCAAGGTACTCTCGGCGCGTCGCGCCAAGGGCCGCAAGAGTCTTTCCGCCTAGTCGGACCTCTGACGTTTCCGCACGCCCCAGCCGGTGCCCGGCCCTCCCGCCGGGCGATGTTGCTGACCGGACAGGGTGCCTTCGACACGGTTTTTCGCGGCGGCCGCCGCATCGAAGGCCGCTACCTGCAACTGGTGGCGATGCCCGCGCTTCGAGTCCCGGGCCGCGCTGGATATGTCATTGGCCGCAAGGCCTTGCCCCGCGCCGTGGATCGCAATCGTATTCGTCGCCAACTGCGCGAAATCGTTCGCGCCCATCGGCCTGCGTTGCAGGCCTTTGACGTGATCCTGCGCGTCAAGGCGGCCCCGAAGCTCGTCGACTGCAACGCCATTTCCGGCGAGGCGCCGCGGTTGTTCGCGACGCTGCTGGCGCGTCCCGTCGCATGAAGTTCGTGCTGCTGCCGCTGATTCGCGGCTACCAGTACGTGGGGCGGCCGCTGCTCGGCAACAATTGTCGGTTTTATCCCAGTTGTTCCGATTACGCGCTTGAAGCGATCGAGCGTCATGGCGCGGCGCGCGGTACCTGGCTCGCCGTTAAGCGACTGAGCCGCTGCCATCCGTATCATCCCGGGGGCTACGACCCGGTTCCTCAATAGCCTGACCAGATGCGCCGACGCCTAGCGGCGGCGGTGACCACGAGCCCGATGGATACCCAACGCGTCATTTTGTTTGTCGTCTTTTCGTTCTCGCTCCTCTTCCTGTGGGAGGCTTGGCAGAAGGAACACGCGCCACCGCCGCCAGTCGTGCAAAAGGCGGCTGCGCCCGTACCGGGTCAACCCGCGGCCACACCGGCGGCAGGTTCCGCCAAGGATTTACCGACCCCATCGGCGGCACTGGTCCCCGGCGGCACCGGTGCCGTCGGCGCCGTGGCGGGTGTTACCCTGCCCACCGGCAACGCGCTGGCCCCCACCGCGCAACGCGTGACCATTCGCACCGACCTATATACGGCAGAAATCGACACCGCCGGTGGCGTGATTTCGATGGTGGCGTTAAATCGCCATCGCGATGCGACCGACCCCACCAAGCCGTACAACGTTCTGCAGCGCACATCTGAGCGCACGTTTGTCGCCCAGTCGGGATTGATCGGCGAAGGGCTGCCCAATCACCGCACGCTGTATGAAGTGTTGCCAGGGCCGCGCGAACTCGCCGCGGGTGCCGAGCGCGTCGAGTTGCGCTTGCAGGCGACCGCGCCCAACGGCGACAAGGTGGTCAAGGTGCTGACGTTTCATCGCGGCAGCTATGTGATCGATGCCGCCTTTGACGTCACCAACAATGGCACCGCGCCCATCGCGCCCTTTGCGTATTTCCAGTTGACGCGCGACACCAAGCACGCGGTGGTGCAAAGCTCGATGGCCCCGGCGTCCTACGTCGGCCCGGTCGTCTACAACAGCACCGACAATTTCAAGAAAGTTGAATTCGGCGAAATCGACAAGTTGGCGGCGGACGCCAGTCGCAAGTCACCGTATCAAAAGGGCGCCGACAATGGCTGGGTCGGCATGATCGAGCATTACTTCGTCGCCGCGTGGTTGCCCTCTGACGACAATAAAACGCAGCGCGAGTTTTATACGAAAAAACTCGACGACGGCCTCTACACCGCCGGCGTCATCGTGCCGGTGGGCACAATTGCGCCAGGCGCCACCGGCCAGATCCGCGTGCCACTGTATGTCGGGCCGCAGGATCAGGATGCGCTGGCCAAGATGGCCAAGGGTCTTGATCTCGTCGTCGACTACGGCATCTTCACCATTCTGGCGGCACCGCTGTTCTGGCTGCTGAAGTGGCTGCATGGCATCCTCGGCAACTGGGGTTGGTCGATCATCGTGATGACCATCATGATCAAGGCCGCGTTCTATCCGCTCAATGCAGCCGCGGCGCGGTCGATGGGCAAGATGAAGATCCTCGGCCCTAAGATGAAGGCGCTGCAGGAGCAATACAAAGGCGACAAGCAGCAGCTGCAGATCAAGATGATGGAGATGTACAAGACGGAGAAGATC
>JBDTTY010000367.1:0-3583 GCA_040007975.1 Betaproteobacteria bacterium
ACCTGCAGATTCAGGACTATCGCAATATTGTCGGCACGTTCGACGGCATTGCTTCCATCGAAATGTTCGAAGCTGTCGGCGAACGGTATTGGCCTGCCTATTTTCGCTCCGTGCATGCCGCCCTGCGTCCCGGTGCGCGCGCCTGCGTACAAACCATCACGATCGCCGAAGATCGCTTTGAACGCTATCGAACGCAATCTGATTTCATCCAGCAGTACATTTTCCCCGGTGGCATGCTGGCTTCGCCAGGCCGCTTTGTCGATGTCGCCCGCGCCTCTGGTCTCGAGTTGGAGCGCGTTCATGCGTTTGGTCACGACTACGCCGAGACGCTCAAGCGTTGGCTGGCCAATTTCGACGTTAGCGCGCCGGCCATCCGCGCATTGGGTTTCGACGAGAAGTTCCTGCGCTGTTGGCGCTTTTATCTCGCGTATTGCGCCGCCGGTTTCGATTCAGGTACCACCGATGTCGCGCAATACACGTTTATCCGCCGCTGAGCGTGCGCGCATGGTCATGGCCGGTGGCGCGATCGCGCTGTCGCTTGTGATCGGGTCCACGCTCGCCAGCACCAATGCACCAGCACTTCCACCCGCCATCGCGGCGATTGCACCGGCGTTGAAGGTGCAAG
The DNA here is from genome assembly GCA_040007975.1 of Betaproteobacteria bacterium. Lineage (GTDB taxonomy): Bacteria > Pseudomonadota > Gammaproteobacteria > Burkholderiales > Casimicrobiaceae > VBCG01. The sequence goes on from JBDTTY010000367.1 coordinate 626, forward strand.
GTGGCGGCTTGATGACCTTTTTCGGCATCTCGGTCTACGATGGTTGGTACTGGAGTGCCACGCCTGGTTGGCCACAGTCCGGGCCCTATGCGCTCGACCTGCACTATCACCGCAGTCTCGAGGGCGCCAGGATCGCCGAACGCAGCGTGGACGAAATCGCCAAGCTCGGTTTTGGCAGCGTCGCGGATCGCAACCGCTGGGGTATCTCGATGACGCGGCTCTTTCCCGACGTCAAGCCCGGGGACCGATTGACCGGCGTCAATGTCGGCGCCGGTGTCGTCCGTTACTTCTACAACGGCAAATCGATCGGCGAGATCAGTGATGTCGGCTTCGCCGACGCTTTCTTCGGCATCTGGCTGCATCCGAAAACATCGCGTGCGGATTTTCGACTGAAGCTATTGGGCTCACCGTGATGCAGTCGACGGCCGCCACTGCGTCATCGGCGGTGTCGCCAGTAACGGTGGAGGTGCCGCTGCGCGCCTCGTCTCTTGCCGCCTATGGTCTGCTTGGCATGCCGCTCGCCATGGCGGCGCTGCCGCTGTATGTCCACCTGCCGAAGTTTTACGGCGGCAATCTTGGTGTATCACTGACGACATTGGGCGTCGTGCTGCTGCTGCTGCGGTTGGGCGATGGCTTGCTCGATCCGCTGCTTGGCGTGTGGAGTGATCGCGCGTCGTCGCGCAAGCGTTTGATAGCATTTTCGATTCCGGTGCTGGCATTGGGCATGATCGCGTTGTTCGCGCCCCCGGTGCGCGGCGAAGCCGCGTTGCTAGGCTGGTTGTCCGGTGCGATGGCTCTCGTCTACTTCGCGTTCAGTCTCGCCACGATCAATCACAACGCCTGGGGCGCGGAGTTGTCTGCCGATCCCGTCGAACGCACCCGCATTACCGCGGTGCGTGAATCGCTGGCGCTGATCGGTGTCGTGTTGGCCAGCATCGCACCAGCCATACTTGGAGGTGCCGGTGGCGACGATGCAGGCTTGCCACGCTTCGCGTTGCTGTTCGCGGTGTTCTGTGTGGCCTGCGCCATGGTCACGTTGACATTTGCACCCGCTGCACCGCGCGTTCGCACCGAGGCCGAACCTATCAGCGCGGGGATACGTGCCCCGCTGGCCGATCCGCTGTTTCGGCGGTTGTTAGCAGTATTCATGCTGAATGGCATTGCGTCCGCAATTCCCGCGACGCTGGTGTTGTTTTTCATCGCCGACGTCGTGGATGCACCAGCGCGACAAGGCATGTTTCTCGCATTGTACTTTGTCGCTGGCGCAGCCGGCATGCCGCTATGGATTCGTTTGTCGGCGCGGTACGGCAAGGTACGCGCGTGGCACATCGCCATGTTTTCCGCCGTCGTCGCCTTTGTATGGGCCGCCGGTTTGGGACCGGGTGACGTCGTGCCGTTTGCCATCATCTGCGTGTTGTCGGGACTGACCCTTGGCGCCGATCTGGCATTGCCGCCGTCGCTGCTTGCCGATGTGATCGGCCGCCATGGCCAGAGACAAAGTATCGGTACTTACTTCGGATTGTGGACGCTCGCCACCAAACTCAATCTTGCGCTGGCCGCAGGCATCGCGTTGCCGCTGTTGGGCGCCTTTGGTTATGCGCCGGGCAGTCGCGATCCCTCGGCATTGAGTACGCTGGCGCTGGTGTATGCCGGCGTCCCGAGTGCGCTGAAAATCGGCGCCGCTCTGATGCTTTCATGGTTCGACGTTCGTTGGAGACTTCGATGAATCTGTTTCGCACTCTGCTGCTCGCACTACTGGCTCTCGGCGCTGCCGGGTGCGCCAGTGTCAACGTGGATGACTATCGCAACGAAAAGCCTGCACTTGATCTTGCACAATACTTCAACGGCACCATCGATGGCTGGGGCATGTTCCAGGATCGCTCCGGCAAGGTGTTGAAGCGATTCCGTGTACGGATCGACGCAACATGGATCGACAACACCGGCACGCTCGACGAGCACTTTGAATTCGCCGATGGCACGCGTGAGCGCCGCGTGTGGACGCTTGTAAAAAACGGTGACACCTACACGGGCACTGCCGGCGATGTGGTCGGCACAGCGCGAGGCCATGCATCCGGCAACGCACTGCGCTGGAACTACGTACTGGCGCTCCCGGTCGACGGCACGACCTGGAACATGGACATGGACGACTGGATGTACCTGCTCGACGACAAGACCATGCTCAACCGAACGGCGATGTCGAAGCTTGGTGTCGACGTGGGTCAGATCACATTGTCATTCTCGAAACGCTAAGGACCGTCATGGGATTTTTTGCGCCACTCAATCCGCCGCTGCCCGCATGGCCGCAATGTCGCGTGTGGATCATCGGCGCCTCCACCGGCATCGGTGCCGCCACCGCGCAGGCGTTGCTGGCCGCTGGGGCACGCGTCGCGCTGTCCGCACGGTCCGGCGACAAATTGCAGGCCGTGGCAGGTTCGCACGCCAATGCACTGGTCGAGCCGCTCGACTTCACCAACACCGAGGCCGTCGCCGCCGCCGCGCAGCGTATTCGCACACAATGGAGCGGACTGGATCTCGTCCTGATCGTCGCCGGCACCCATCAGGAAGTGCGCGCATGGGAGTTGAACGAAAAGGACTCCCGCGCACTGCTTGAAACCAACCTGCACGGCGCCATCAACACGTGTACCGCCGTGCTGCCGGGGTTGCTTGCACAAGGCAGCGGCGGCATCGGAATTGTCGCCTCGGTAGCCGGCTACAGCGGACTGCCCAAAGCGTTGATTTACGGCGCGTCGAAGGCAGCGCTGATCAATTTTTCAGAGACGCTGTATTTCGACTTGCATCCGAAAGGGCTTGGCGTTTACCTCATCATGCCCGGATTCGTGAAGACACCGCTGACCGACAAGAACGAATTTGCGATGCCTAACCTGATCACCGCCGAAGAGGCCGCACGCGAAATCATTAAGGGACTGCGTGCCGGCGAGTTCGAGATTCACTTTCCGA
>JBDTTY010000368.1:0-3556 GCA_040007975.1 Betaproteobacteria bacterium
AGCCGGTGGGGCCGAACCATGTCTGAAAGTACTTCGATACGTCGGCCCGACTGGACATCACTTCTTGCGTGATGCTGGTGGCCTCCACATTTTCCGTGAGGTACGGCAGCATCTTGTCGTACTGACTGGTGTTGATGGCCGTGACCACCTCGCGCAACACACCGCGCAACTCCTCGTGAATGGCGTGATCGGGTTCATCCGCGCTGGCCACGAACGTTGCGAAAATTGCGATGAATGCATATGGCGCGGGTCGGATCTTCAAGGGGCCTCCTCCGTTGATAACGTAATTATTGACACGAATGACGGCCGCTGGAGTGTAGCCCGGCAAATCGCGCCCGGTGCGCCGCAAGTCAAAGCGTGAGACGCACGCGCTCCCAGGTGTGCTCCATGTGGCGCGTGACCACGGCGGCGAGTTGCTCGCCGTCGCGCGCCTCGAGGAACGTGATCATTTCCTCGTGTTCCGCCATGGCCGCCGCCCACCCCTGCGGCTCCTGGTTGCCGATATAGCGAATGCGCTTTAGCCGCGACTGGATCGACGTATGCGCGAGCTCCAATGCCGCGTTGCTCGACAAGCGAAGGAAGGCGGAGTGGATCTGCTGGTTGAGCTTGAAGTATTCGAGGCGGTCGCGCACGGCGTAGCGGCCGACCATCCGATCGTGGATGCGGCGCACATCGGCGATCGCGTCGTCGGTTGCTTCGCGGCAGGCGAGACGTGCGGCGAAGGCTTCCAGCACCGCCAGCACGTCAAGCATGTCCCGAACGTCTTTCGCCGAAAATTTCTTGACGATCGCACCATGCGCCGTGACGAGCTCGATCAAGCCTTCGCTCGCCAGAAATTTCAACGCTTCGCGCAATGGCTTCCGGGAGACGCCCAACGTCTGCCCCAGATGCCTTTCATTCACGCGCGTGCCGGGTGCCAGGACGCCCTCGATGATCATGTCGCGTATGCGTGTGACCACTTCGTCGTGGAGGCTGCGTCGCGCGATCGGCAGTGCGCCTTCGGCAACGGCGACGTCGGGAAGCGAGGTTTCCAGTTTCATTCGCAATTCGTGCTCATGCCGAAGTGTGGCGGGGCAGGTGATGTGCGTTTTTCCTGCACAGCTGAATTCTGCATACAGTATATGTATTCCCGCTTTTTTGTGCATACTCCTCCCCAGAGTCGGAAAACGGCGCGGACACGACGTGCCCGACGACGGAGGAGCGCATGGTAGAAGGTCCTAACAACGCGATGGCAACGCCTTCCGCGGCGGGGGACGCGGTCGCAAGTCGTTGGTCATGGCGGGTGTCGATCCGGTGCATCTCGGCATCGTCGTCGTAATCAACCTGATGATCTGATTGCCCATCTCCCCAACGGGTCTCGCGTTGTTCCTTGTCGCCGACATTGCGAAAGTGACGATAAAGGACGTGCTGAAGGAGATGCTGCCGTTCTATGTGCCGTTGATCGCCAGATTGCTGCTCATCATCTACATTCGTTGGATCACGATGGTGGTTCCAAATTGGGCCCTTGGCAATTGAACCGGAGAATATATTGAACCCAACTGCAGGCAAACGCCCGACGATCGCATTGGCGATGGGTGACCCGGCCGGCGTAAGTCCCGAGCTCACCGCGAAACTCGCGGCGCTGGAGGAGGCCCATGCGGCCGCACGGCTGGTGGTGATCGGCGACAAGCGCGTGTTCGACGCTGGTGCGGTCATTGCGGGCGTCCAACCGACGTTTGTCGTGATTGGCACAGCCGATGCGATTCCCACCGGCGATGCCGCCGTGTTTGTTGACTTGCGTCACCTTGACCCTGCCACGATCGAACGCGGTGTCGCCACGAAGGCAGGCGGTACATTTGCTCTCGCCAACTATCGCCACGCCCTTGAACGGGTGGCGCGCGGCGATGCTGACGCCGTGTGCTTTACACCGTTCAACAAGCAGGCGATGCGCCTTGCCGATGCATCGTATGACGATGAAATCGGCTTCACGGCAGGCGTGTTGGGCACTACCGGCCCGGCCACGGAGTTCAATATCCTAGAAGGCATGTGGAATGCGCGCGTCACATCGCACGTGCCGATGGTCGACATGCCCAAGCTCTTGACCGTCGATGGCATCGTCGGTGCACTCGAACTGACCACCGCAGCGCTGACGGCGGCGGGCTTTGTGCCCCCCCGCATCGCGGTTGCTGCGCTCAATCCGCACGCCGGTGACGGTGGCAATTTCGGTCGCGAGGAAATTGATGTCATCGCACCCGCGGTCAAGGCCGCGCAGGCAAAGGGCATCGGCTGTGAAGGCCCCTTTCCCGCCGACACTGTCTTTGTCCGCGCGCGCCGAGGTGACTTCGACGCCGTGCTGACGATGTATCACGATCAGGGGCAGATCGCGATGAAGTTGATGGGCTTTGATCGCGGCGTGACGCTGCTCGGAGGTTTTCCGTTTGCGATCTGTACCCCGGCGCACGGTACGGCGTATGACATCGCGGGCAAGGGCGTGGCCAACATCGGTGCCACTCGCGCGGCGGTGTTGCTGGCGGCGTCGATGGCAATGCGGGAGTAGCGTCAATGGGCGCAAGGCGCCCGGATACGCGAAATGGTTCAGAATGTGATTGTCGATGGTGCCGAATGTCGGCACGATGCCACCACATTCATGAGAGACTACAATGACCCAGTATCAAATCGCTGTTGTCGTCGGCAGCCTTCGCCGCGACTCCTTCAACCGCAAGCTGGCCCGCGCGGTCGTCAAACTCGGTCCTCCCGAGTTCACATTCAACGAGGTCGAAATCGGCGGACTGCCGCTATACAATCAGGACGATGACGCCAATCAGACCGAATCGGTCAAGAAGTTCAAGGCGGAGATCGCGGCGGCCCATGGCGTTCTGTTTGTCACCCCCGAATACAACCGGTCGGTGCCTGGTGTGCTCAAGAACGCGATTGATCAAGGCTCGCGGCCGAGTGTGCAGAGTGCATGGCGGGGCAAGCCAGCCGGCATCATGGGCGCGTCTCCCGGTGCGGTCGGCACGGCAGTGGCGCAACAGCATCTGCGCACCATTCTTGCCGCGCTCGATATGCCCACACTCGGGCAACCCGAGGCCTTCATCCAGGTCAAGGATGGATTGTTCGATGAGGTCGGCAACATCGGCGAGGGCAGCAAGAAATTTTTGCAAAAGTGGATGGATCAGTATGTGACGTGGATCAAAACGCATGCGCGGTAACCTGTTCCGGATGACGGGTTTTGCTGCATGACGGCGTGACCATGACGAAACCATACAACCGCCACGTCGAACGTCATCGCACGAGCAACATCGGATGGCTGCGCGCCACAGTTCTTGGCGCCAACGACGGCATCGTATCGACGGCGAGTCTTGTCGTTGGAGTGGCCGCCGCGCACGCCAGCCACAGCAGTTTGTTGCTCACGGGCGTCGCGGGACTGGTAGCGGGTGCCATGTCGATGGCGGCCGGCGAATACGTGTCGGTCCATTCACAGGCCGATACTGAAAATGCGGATATTGCGCGTGAGCGCGCGGAGCTCGAGGCGGACCCTGTGGCCGAGCGTCGTGAACTGACTGCAATCTATGTG
>JBDTTY010000369.1:0-3549 GCA_040007975.1 Betaproteobacteria bacterium
CCGAAGCCGGTTTCGAGGACGGTGAAGGCGCGATGCAGATTTTCGCGAACATCGGTCGGGGTCCCTTTCGGTACGACGAAACCAACCCAGTCTTGTACGTCGAAGCCCGCAAAACCGGCTTCAGCGAAGGTCGGAATGCCGGGCAGCTCGACGACGCGCTGCTGCGATGTCACCGCTAGCGCCTGCACTTTACCGGCCTTGATCTGCCCGAGGGCTGCGGACGCCGTCGCAAACATCAACGCGGTTTCGCCCGTGACCACTGAAACGACGGCAGGAGGCGCGCCCTTGTAGGGAATGTGCGACATCGTCACACCCGTACGCAATTTGAACATCTCACCCGACAGGTGGCCTGGGCTGCCTATTCCACCGGACGCGTAGTCCGTTAGCGGTCGCGCCTTGATCGCCGCGATCAATTCCGCGACTGATCGTGCAGGGATGGTTGGCGACACGATGAGAACATTGGCGAGCCAGGCATAAAGCCCGACCGGTTCCAGATCGGCGATCAGGCTTGTGGATTTGTTCCTCATCAGCGTCTCGTTGGCCGCGTTGGAGGCCGTGACAAGCGCAACCGTCATGCCATCGGGTTTTGCATTGCGAACAAAATCCGCAGCCAGCGTCCCACCTGCACCAGGACGATTTTCGACGATCACAGGATGTCCAAGTGTGACCGCAAGCTTTTCGCTCACCAGCCTCGCGGCGAGGTCGGTGTTGCCCCCAGCGGGGCCACCGACCACGATGCGAAGAACCGGCGCCTGAGCGTGAACCGTTGCTATTGCAAGCGCACTTAGCGCGGGTAACAGCAGGTAACGTAGCCAGTGGATCATTGAATGTCTCCCATGTGTTTGCATACTTTGGTCATCGGAACGCGTCGGCCCAGTCGCGGGCGTCGTAAGCGCTGCGCAGCCGCCAGTCAAGCCAGTGGTCGCGCAGCTGCGCGCGCTTGCCTGCGTAACCAGGATCGGCCCAGCGATCATGTTCCTCGTGCGGGTCGGCATCGAGGTCGAATAGCTGCCCGCCAGGATCGTTGTGAAACTGCACGTACTTCCAGCGTTCGGTTCGCAACATCGAGACGAAATCGTCAAACTGGAACACGACATCGCGCCCTTGTTCGCAAAACACCGCTTCGCGTCCGCCAAAGGTTTCGCCCGTGAGCGCGGGCAAAAGCGAACGCGCCTCCCACCAGTCGGGCTTTTCCAGGCCGGCGAGTTGGAGCAGCGTTGGTGCCATGTCAATCGACTGGACGAGCTTTGCAATTTCACCCCGACCCTGCAGACGCGGTGACCAGACGACGAGCGGCACTCGCACGACCTCCTCGTACATCGTCCACTTCTGGCTGTGTCCGTGGTCGCCCAACGTGTCACCGTGATCCGATGTGAAAACGACGATTGTGTCGCGAAGACGGCCGGCGCGTTCAAGCGCCCCCAGCAGTCGTCCAATTTCGTCATCGATCAGCGTCACGTTGGCGCTGTAATGGGCGCGCTGACGCAATCGCCATTCGCGCGGCGCGTCGATCGTATGGGGTGTAGCGTCGTGATTGCCGTCAACGTGCTTCTCACGCAAACGGCGAAACGGCGTTGGCTGAGCCGCCAGATCGCCCGGTTGAACCGCACGCAAAGGCATGTCGCGACCGCGGCAGCGATCCAGCAAACGGGCAGGAGGATCATAGGGCGGGTGCGGGCCAGGAAAGCCGACCTGCAGAAACAACGGCCGCGGGTCGTCAGCGTACTGCTGGACCTTGGCCTCCGCCGTACGCCCGACAAAGGTATCCGGGTGCATGGCGTCGTCGAGCGGCCACGTGTACGCACCCATCCTTTCACGATAGTCCGGCATCAGCCGATAGGTGGGAAGACCCGGCTTCTCAAGTCCGGCCGCGGTCAGCGCTCGATCCCAAGCGTCGACGAAATCACGCCCACGTTTCGCCATCGAGCGATCCTTGTTCTCGACCACTGTCCGGTCATGAAAGCCGGCCGGCGCGTCCATTGGCTGCGTATGCATCTTGCCGACGTTCACACACAGGTAACCTGATGCGGCGAGAGATTCAATCCACGAGTGGCGCCAGCTCGACGCATTGGTCAATATCCCGTTGGTGTGCGGATAGACGCCCGTGAACAGGCTGGCGCGCGCGGGTACGCAGGATGCGCCGCTGACGTAGCAGCGCGAGAACCACGTTCCTTGGTTAACCAATCGGTCGAGCACCGGCGTATCGGCGTGCGGAAAGCCCAGCGCACCGATCGTATCGTAGCGTTGCTGATCGGTGATGATAAATACGATGTCGGGACGATTGGTGACGGACACGCGTAGCTCACTGAGATGAGACGATGATGACGCCGCGCGGTGCCGGCGAGTGAAGGAGCGCCAGCCCGCAATCGACGCGGACGCTCGGCGCCGCGCCGATTGGGTGGAGCGTGGTGGTCGCATCAATCATGTCGCGCTCGCGGTCCGATCGACAGTTGTGGAATCGTGCGCCGTGTTACGGGACACCGGCTGCCGCAACCGCAGCGGCCACAGCTCGGTGACGGTATCCGCTGCGGCAAGCAGCAACGGCGCCAATGCGACGATGCGCGCGTCGGATAGTCGCGCGCGCGGGCCGGCGACGGAGATCGTCCCCGCGACGGGCGCATCGCGTCTTGCATGCGCACGAAACACGGCGGCGATCGCAATGGTGCCGCGTTCGCCTTCCTCCAATGCCAACGCGTAGCCGCGTCGGCGCGTGTCCTGCAGATGCCGGCGCAATTCGTCCGCGGTCTTGACCACACGATCACCAAATCCCGGCGGCGTTGCAAAGCCACGCGCAAACACGATGCGCAGTGCGTCCTGCTCAGGCAATGTGGCGAGCCACGTTTTGCCAGTCGCAGTGGCGTGCAACACCACGTCGAGCCCCATCGGCGGGTCGTAGCGCAGTCCTTGGGTGGCGCCTTGTGCCCGCGCAACCCAATGCAAGCCTTCGCCCTCCACGACGGCCATCCGACAATACTCGCCGGTGGCGTGCGCGAGCTGGTCGAGCGCACCCTGCGCGACGTCGGGCAGGCGACGTGCCTCGAGATAGCGAAATCCCAGCAAAGGCACCTTGAGCGACAGCAGGTAATCCTGTGTGGGCGCGTCTTGCGTGACATAGCCGCGGCCGATCAAGGACTGCAACAGGCGGTGCGCCGCGCTCTTCGGGACATCGAGTCTTTCGGCCAATGCACCCAGCGACATCCCGGCCGGGACATCGGCTAAGGCCTCGATGGCGTTGAGCACGCGTTCGACGTTGGCGCTGGACATGGGATCAGTGATCGAGGCGGCGCCCGCGGCCGAACGAGCGCGACAGCGATTCGCCCACGGTGCGGCTTGGAGCCGAATCATTCGGCAGCCCATTCAAAATTTGCAACATCATTCTGTTTGGTAACATCGTTCCATTTTCCACGGTTCGCGGGTAGAGTCAACCCTTCGCCATCCGGACCATACCGGCAATGGCCAGGGAGACGTCGATGAGTCTGGCAGGCCAAGGGGCAGTCGCCATCTGGCACGACATCGCGGCTGACGGTCGTGCCGAGTTCTACGCCTGGC
>JBDTTY010000370.1:0-3547 GCA_040007975.1 Betaproteobacteria bacterium
GAAATCGGCGGCAGCGAACTGCCGCTTCCACTCTACGAGCGCGCCGTGCGACAACTATGTCCCAACATCATCTGCGCCTACGGCGCCACTGAAACCGGACGCATTTCGACCGCACCGATGACCGCGCTGGTCGCGCATCCGGGCGCCGTCGGGTACACCAACCCGGGCGTCGACGCTGAAGCGGTGGACAGGAGCGGCGCGCCGTTGCCTGCGGGAGCAGAAGGCACGCTGCGCATCCGCAGCGATCTGTGTGTCTCCAGTTATTTCGGGAACGACGCGCTCTCCGCCAACGTCTTTCGCGACGGCTGGGTCTACACCAACGACATCGCCACTGTTGGTGCCGACGGTCTCATCACTATGACGGGTCGCAGCGGCGACGTGATCAACAAGGGCGGCACCAAAGTCAGTCCGGCGGCGATCGAAGCGGTACTGCTCACCTATCCAGGAATCACGCAGGCTGCGGCCTTTGGCGCTCCCGACGCCGTCGGCCTCACGCAGATCTGGTCGGCCGTGGTCAGCAATGTGCCCGTGGAGCGCGATCGTCTGCGCGCGTTTTGTGTCGAGCGGTTGGGATACACAGCGCCCATCGGCTTCATCGTGACGGATATGCTGCCCCGCACCGATACCGGCAAGGTGCGCCGCGAGGAGCTGGTCAAGGTGGCCAGTGACGCGATGCGCCGACCGCCAAGCTAGCGCACCGCACCAACGCTATCGGCGACAGCGATCAGCCGCCGATACCCTTCAACAACGACGACATGTCGTCCGCGTGCTCTTCTTCCACGCCCATGATCCATTCGAGCATCTTCCGCGTAGTGGGGTCCTTGTCGCCGATCCACGCAATCATTTCGCGATAGCTTTCGATCGCCACACGTTCGGCCACAAGGTCTTCGAGAATCATGTCACGCAGCGTCTTGCCTTCAACGTATTGGGAGTGGCTGCGTCCGGCAAGAATTTCCGGATTGAAGTCCGGTTCGCCGCCGAGTTGCACGATCCGCTCCGCAATATTGTCAGCGTGCTCCTGCTCTTCCTTGGCATGCGCCAGAAATTCAGACTTGACCGACTCGGAATGAATGCCCTCGGCCATGAAGTAGTGCCGCTTGTAGCGCAGCACACACACCAATTCAGTCGCCAGCGCTTCGTTCAGAACTTTGCAAACCAGCGCCGGGTCCGCGGCGTAGTTGGATGTGACCGCACCTTCGTCGATATGCTGCCGAGCGCGCTTGCGCAGCGTTTGCACGTCGGTCAGGAAGGGGGTGTCACTTTTCTTGGCGGCATTGCCGGCCGTGCGAGTCTTGGCTTTCATTGGCGATTTCCTCTTTGATGAGCGGCGCGCCACGTCGGGCCGCTGCGGCATGCCCGGACGGGCACACCGCTTGCCTTGCATTCGACGTGCCACCATCGCGTTATCGGCAATCCGTGCAGGATCAGCGCATTACGGCGTCGAAGCATTTCACGTCCGTCGTTACCGCCACCAAAATGCCATGCAGGGATGCAGCCTTTGCCCGCATCGTCAGTCCTGTCCTACAACGGATTGCGACTCCCACGGCTGGCAACGGTCGCAATGCAATAGCACGATGCGCTGGAGGTCACCATCGGGAGTTACCATGATTCGCACCAACGCCGTCATTATCGTCTTGGCATTCGTCGGCGTCGTCGCCGGCTGCAACGAGACGCCCACCGCCAAGCCAGTTTCGCCGCCCGGAGCATCAGTAGCAGTTCCTCCTCCGGCGGCGTCAGCGCCTCCATTCGTCGCCGTGCCCATACCGGCGCCGACTGCAGGTAGCGCCGCTGCGAGCGAAACCGCCAAAGACACTGCGGCCAATAATCCCAAAGGAACGTTGTCGAAGGAGGAAGAATCCAAATCGATGCCAATGGCGGGACAGGCCAATAACCATTCCTCGCCATCGCTCGATGCGGCAAAGAAGTAGTGTTGCCGGGCTCGCTGCGGCTCGTGCCGCGGTTCTCGGCCGGTTCGAGCTGTGTTGCTGAAGGAGCTAGCGTGAAAAAATTCTTGCAAGCCGTCGGTCTGGTCACCATTGTGGCCGCCACCTCGTGGGCTGTGCAGCGCTGGCTGGGGCGCAGTACCGCGATCTGCCGTGCCACGCCGTGCGAGCCCGATGAAACCTGGGAGAGCGAAGGTGGGGCGCTCGCTCCCCTTCCGGGGGGGCAGGAGACGTCGCAGGTTCCACGCTAGGCAACGCCTAAAAAAGCGCCGCGAAAAACGCGGCGCAAAAAATCAGCCCACGGTAAATGGGGCGCAGAAAGGTTTGAAGGCGCATGGCCAATAGGCACCAGCTTGAAATTGCCCATTGATTCGCGGGGTGCAGGTCTCACCGATCCGACCGCAGGACGAACACCTACGAGCGATCACGGCGCACAGGCCTAGACACGTGGGTGCGTATAGTGGGTCTCCTCTCTGTCACGGTGTTGTGCATTCCGCGTGAAATCGCCCTTTCCCCTCAAGATCGTCTTCCCCCTCCTGTTGGGGATTCTGGTGTCGCTAGCGATCGCGATCTATTCCGAATTTAGCTACCGCAGCCTCGAATCGGCCAATCGCCAGATGGCCGTGGCGGTCATCATGCAATCGACGTTGCACGAGACGCTCGCGCTGGTAATCGACGCGGAAACCGGCCAGCGCGGCTACATGCTGACGGGCAAGGACGAATACCTCGAACCCTACAACCGTGCGCTGCCTCGAATCGGCGAAGCGTTTAACAGGCTGCGTGAGTTGCTGGCCGCCAATGGCAATCCGTCGCAGCGCGAAAGTGTGGGTCGCTTCAGTGGTCTCGTCAACAGGAAGCTGGCGGAGCTCGAGGCCACCTTGGCGCTCAACAAGGCCGAGGGTGCCGAATCCGCAATGAAGCTCATGAACACCGGCATCGGTCGCCGGATGATGGACCAGATCCGCGCCGAGGTCGAAGACATGGCGTCTGCCCATCGCGGTCAGGTCGAAGCGGCGACCCGGCAGTGGAATACCGACATCGCGTTCGCGCGCTTTGGCATGCAGTTGATGACCGCGTTTACGGTGTCACTGCTGCTTGTGGTGTGGCTGCTGGCGCGGCGCGATGCGCGGCAACGCGAGGATCGCCGCGCATTGCTGGCCACGGAAAGTGCGCGTCTGCAGAAATTGGTGGAAGACCGTACGGCGCAGCTTTCCGATCTTTCGAATCACCTGCAGCTGGTCCGGGAAACCGAAAAATCCAAGCTGGCGCGGGACATTCACGACGAGCTGGGCGGAATTCTTGTCAGCGCCAAAATGGACATCGCGTGGGTCGAGGAGCGGTTGCGGGCAGACAATCCGGACTACGCGGCCCGGCTCGCCCGCGCCCAGTCGGTTCTGGATGATGGCGTCGACGTCAAACGTCGCATCGTCGAAGATCTGCGTCCCACGATGCTCGACAATCTCGGGCTTGCAGCGGCTCTCGACTGGCAAGTCCACGAGATCTGCGACCGCTCCGGGCTTCTGTGTCAGATCGAAGCTCCGGACGACGACAGCATGATTCCGCCCAACACGGCCATCGCACTGTATCGGATCGTGCAGGAAGCG
>JBDTTY010000371.1:0-3547 GCA_040007975.1 Betaproteobacteria bacterium
GCCATCGGGAATCTGAGCGAAGAACGTAAGCGTGCCCGGGTCGACCTGCGGCTGCGTCCATGCCGAAACGGCCGTAGCCTTTTTGGTTTCGACCAGGGACTTGTACAGCCGACCTGCGGGGGCGAGCGTCATGACGTCGCCCAGCACATCGGCGGCCGTGTAATCGGGATGCGCGCCGCGACCCACCTTGTACATCATGCCGAGGAATTTGGAATTGCCCACGCGACGCAATGTGGCCGAGCGCTCGCCGTCCTGCACCGGATCCTGCGTGTAGATGCGCGGTAGCGTGCGTGACGGCTTCGGCAGAAGACCGAAATATTTCGCGATCAATGCGAGCGTGGCGTCGGTGTCAAACTTGCCGGCGACGATCAATACCGCGTTGTCGGGCTGGTAATACATCCTGTAGAACGCTTGCAGCCGATCGATGTCGACGTTTTCGATATCCGACCGTGCTCCGATCGGCAAATGACCGTAGTTGTGCCACTGGAAGGCGGTCGACAGCATCTTGCCGTACAGCACGAGCTGCGGATTATTTTCGCCGCTCTCGAATTCGTTGCGTACGACCGTCATCTCGGTATCGAGATCGCTGCGACGGATGAACGAGTTGATCATCCGGTCGGCTTCCATCGACAACGCCCAGTCGAGGTTTTCGTTGGATGCGGTAAATGTCTGGAAATAGTTGGTGCGGTCCCAGCCGGTGCTGCCGTTGAACTCCATCCCACGGCGGCCCAGTTCCTGCATGATGTTGCCGCGCGATGGCGTGCCCTTGAACACCATATGTTCGAGCAGATGCGCCATGCCGGTCTCGCCGTAATTTTCCTGCGCGGCGCCGACCTTGTACGTCACGTTGACCACGGTGGTGGGCTTCGACGCGTCCGGGAACAGCAATACGGTGAGGCCGTTGGCCAGTCGGTATTCGGTGATTCCTTCGACGGTGGGCCCCTGCGTGATGCCGGCGGGCAGTGCGGCAAACGCACCGACGGCGACAAACATTGGCAGAACAAAGGCGGCGATGCGCCGTGGCCAGGTGCAGAATGCGGACATGGAGGCAACCTCAGGTAGTGAGCGCGCGGGAGTATAGCGTCCGCCGCCTTAAGACCCGCTTAGACGCCAAAGGTGCCCGGAAATGTAGGGTCAGACACGACACTCGCGCGAAACGCCACGGACGTCGGCGGAGCCGACCGGCGAGTATCGTGTCTGACCCTACATTTTTTGCGGGTCTGTAGACGAGGTTCAGCCTCGTTCGATGGGCGCCGCGAGGCTGAAGCCTCGCCTACAGCTCGACAATATGTCGCCGATGGTTTGGCCTACGTCTTCGCCGCCCGCGCCGCCGGCAAAAACCCAACGGCCACGGCAGCCACGGCAGCGATGGCGGCCAGTAACCCCAGCAGGAAGCTGAAACCGTTGGCTTTCACCAGCGGTCCCAGGATCCACACGGCAAGTGAACTGACACCGAGGGCGATGGCGAGGCGCATGCCGGCGACGCGTGAGCGCATCCGGTCGTCGACATACCGCACGATTAACGCATCGGTAAACGGAATGGCGCCGAACACGAAGGCCATGAACGCAATGGCCAACACATAGAACATCCAGCCCTCGGCAAACACAGCCAGCGCAAACAGCGGAATCTGCATCAACACGATTCCGAGAAACAATCGCTTCAGTGGATACCGGTCAATCGCCCGGCCCACGATCAGTTGCGCAAACGATGCCACCGTGTACACCAGACCCAGCAACAGGCCGAGTCGCGCAGGATCCAGCGTGACCTCCTGCATTCGTTTGGCGAGCAGCTCGCCATTGCCGTTGGTGGTGAAATTGAAGATGAGGCTGCCACACGTCGAGGTCAGCGTCAGCACCAACACGATGCGCGCGAGGTCGCCGGCAGAATGTTCGGATTGGGTCGGCGCGCGTTTGGCCGGTGCCGTTGTCTCGATCGGAACGACCCGCGCAAACACGAAGCCCAGGAAGATCGACACCAGGCCCGGCACGACAAACGCCATCCGCCAGCCGAAATATTTGATGATGAATCCGGTAAGCACGGCTGCCGCCGCAATGCCTAGATTGCCGACGAGGCCGTTTAATCCGATCACGGCACCCGGCCGGGTCGCGCCCTGCACGAGCATCGGGATGCCTACCGGATGATAGATGGCGGCGAAGGTGCCAATCAGCGTCAGCGCGGCGGCGAGTTGCCACGCGTTGCGTGTGAGCGCGGCCAACATGCAGGCGGAGCCGATGCCGAAGAAGTACACCAGCATCATCGCGCGACGTCCCCACAGATCGCCGAGGCGTCCCGCCGGGATCGACCCCAATCCGAACAGCAGAAACGCGCCGGCCGCATAGGGCATCAGGTCTTCCCAGCTCGCGAAACCGAATTCGATCGCAATGGTGCCCACCGCGGCGGCGAAAACCAGCAACACGAGGTGATCCAACGCATGCGCGATGTTGAGCAATGTCATCGTGGCGACACTGTGACCGGCCATCGGGGCGGCGTGCGAGGCAACGGTAGAAGCAGAGGGCGGCGACATGATGGATTGTGGATGCGCAAACGGGAGTAAACGTGGAATTATGAACATCCTTGGCATCTTTTGTATTGACGTTTACGTAAACGTCAATTAGCGTGTCGACGTGATCGCCATGCGCACCCGAATTGAGGACCTATCGTGAACGATCTTTCTCTGCGTCAGCCGCTCGTGTACAAGCCAGTGCACAAGGTGCGATTTGTCACGGCCGCCAGCTTGTTCGATGGTCACGACGCGTCAATCAACATCATGCGACGGATCCTGCAGGCGTCCGGCTGCGAGGTGATCCATCTTGGCCACAACCGGTCGGTGGAAGAGGTCGTCAACTGCGCGCTGCAGGAGGACGTGCAGGGCATCGCGATCTCGTCGTATCAGGGCGGCCACGTCGAGTATTTCAAATACATGCTGGATCTGCTGCGCGAACGCGGTGGTTCGCATATCAAGGTATTTGGAGGTGGGGGCGGCGTGATTGTGGCGGATGAAATTCGCGAACTCCACGACTACGGGGTCACACGTATCTTCTCGCCGGAAGACGGGCAGCGCCTTGGCCTGCAAGGCATGATCAACGAAATCGTGGCGGCATGTGATGTCGACCTCGCCGCAACGCTGCCCGTGTCGCTTGACGCTCTCCGCATGGGTAACCGCTTCGCCCGCTCACATGCGCTCGCCCGATTGATCACCGGTCTCGAAAACGGCACCGTGTCCGCGGCGATGCGAGCTGAATTGATGGCGGCCTCGGCGGCCACATCGACGCCGACGCTTGGCATCACCGGCACCGGCGGTGCCGGCAAGAGTTCGTTGACGGATGAACTGGCGCGACGCTTCCGTCTCGATCAGAAGGATGCGCTCAAGATCGCGCTGATCTCGATCGACCCGTCGCGTCGCAAATCCGGTGGCGCGCTGCTGGGCGACCGTATCCGGATGAACGCCAACGAGCATCCCAACATCTTCATGCGCTCGCTGGCCACGCGCGATGCCGGCAGCGAGATCTCGAAGGCATTGCCCGACGTGATCGCCGCGTGCAAGGT